>PMZN01000122.1:40050-47740 GCA_003170375.1 Acidimicrobiaceae bacterium
TCGGACGCTCTCACAGCAGGTGAACCGATGCTGCTCGCCGCCTACGAACGATCCCTGCAGGACATCTACGGCCTTTACTACCGGGTGGCCCGGGCGTTCATCGGCGTGCTCTCACGGCCCGGCTTGATGCGGATCTGTGTCAACAGCGGTATGTACAACCGCTCCGTCATGGAGTGGCTCTTGAGGATCATGGGTAACTACCTGAGACCCGATGAGCTCGGGCCCGCCGAGGCCGTGTACAAGGCCGTTGTTGCGCTGGCTCGTCAGATCCCCGAGGGCNNGCCCCGGGCGAGCATGGCCCGGAAGAACGGGGCGTAGAGCCCGGACCGGGCGGCCCGTGCCGCGCCCTTGTAATCGCGCACCGGCTCGTCGGAAAAGAAGACCGAAAGCAAGGTACCGAAGACCGGTACCTCGACGGGGAGCCCGCTCCAGCTGATGGCTTGGGCGAGCCCATGGGCGAGCCGCCCGACATTCTCCGCCAGCTGAGAGTAAGCCTCCTCGGGCAGGCGCTCGAGCACGGCGAGCCCGGCTGCGGTCGCGAGCGGGTTGCCCGACAAGGTGCCCGCCTGGTAGACGGGCCCGATCGGGGCCAATTGCGACATGAGGTCGCGCCGGCCTCCGAGCGCGGCCAGCGGCAGGCCTCCCCCGATCACCTTCCCGAAGCACCACAGGTCTGGCTGCACGCCGAGCATCCCTGTGGCTCCGGCGCGCCCGACACGAAAACCGGTGATCACCTCGTCGAAGATGAGCANNACGATGACGCACGCCACCGACTCATCGATCTCGGGGACCTCGTTGTATGGCGCGACGATCGTGGCCGACACGGCGCTCAACGGCACGCCGGCCGAGTCCGGGAGCCCGAGGGTGGCCACGCCGCTTCCGCCACCTGCAAGAAGGGCGTCGCTGTGCCCGTGGTAGCAGCCGGCGAACTTCACGACCCGGTCCCGGCCGGTCGCAGCGCGCGCGAGCCGGATGACCGTCATCGCCGCCTCGGTTCCCGACGACACTAAACGGACCTGGTCGCATCCGGGCACCGCCTCGGTGATCGCCTCGGCGAGACGGACCTCGCCTTCGGTCGGGGCACCGTAGGTCGTGCCGCGCGCCGCGGCCTCGGCGATCGCCTCGAGCACGGCGGGATGGGCGTGACCCAGGATGGATGCCCCCCAGGACTGAACGTAGTCGAGCAGCCTCCGGCCGTCGACGTCCTCGACGAAGGCTCCCTCGGCGCGGGCGACGAAGTACGGTGACCCACCGACCGAACCGAACGCCCGCACCGGCGAGTCGACACCGCCGGGGATCACCCGGCAGGCCTCGGCGAACAGCTCCGAGCTCCGCCGACCGGCCGTGGCCCGGCTCCCGAGACCGGCCTCAGCCACCAAGTACCTCGGCCACCTCGGCGGCGAAGTACGTGAGGATCACGTCCGCCCCGGCCCGTTTGATCGCTCCGAGATGTTCGAGCACAACGGCTTGGCGGTCGATCCACCCGCGTTCGGCCGCGGCCACCACCATGGCGTACTCGCCGCTCACGTTGTAGGCGGCNNGCACCTCCTCGAGCGCCTCGCGGCGGTTCCTCGGATCCTGTTGGTAGCCCTTGCGGTCGCCTCCCCCCACGATCGTCACGTCCACGGCGTCGCGGAACGGGCCGTACATGGCGGAGGCGTACTTCGCCGAGTAGGCAAGGATGCCGACGTCGTCGTGGCCCGAAGCGTCGAGCCCAGCCCGGATGGCAGCGACCTGACCGTCCATCATCCCGCTCGGTGCCACTAGATGAGCGCCGGCCTCGGCCTGGGCTACCGCGACCTCGACGTAACGCACGAGCGTGGCGTCGTTGTCGACCTCACCGCGATCGTCCAGGACCCCGCAGTGCCCGTGGTCGGTGTACTCGTCGAGGCAGAGATCGGCGATGAGGACCATCTCGTCGCCGAGGCCGTCGCGCAGCTCGCTGAGAGCGATCTGGACGATGCCGTCGCGATTTGACGCACCCGATCCGACCGGGTCCTTGCGGGTGGGCACTCCGAACAGCACGAGGGCTCCGATGCCGAGCGACGCCAGCCTCTTCGCCTCGAGCACCAAGGAGGCAACGGTGTGCTGTGAGACTCCTGGCAGCGATGCGATCGGCACTGGAGCGTCGATCGATTCGCGGACGAACAGGGGTGCCACGAGATCGTCTATCCCTAAGGAAGACTCGGCCACGAGGCGGCGCATCGCGGGGAGCCGTCGCAATCGCCGCATTCTGCGAGCAGGGAAACCCATCTTGCCGAGCCTACCTCTGGCCGTCCGGCGCGCTCCGGTGCTCCGCCCACTGGGCGAGCGCCCCTACGAGCCCATCGACGGTGTGAACCGCCGCCACGATGTCGACGCTGAGGCCAGCCTTCATTGCCGCACGTGCCGTGACGGGACCTATGCACGCCACGACTGCAGGCACGCGCTCGGCACCGGCGAGCTCGAGGTAACCGGTCACGGTCGACGACGAGGTGAACGTGATGGCATCGGCGCCATCAAGGGATCCGAGGCCACTTTCGTCGAGGGTCGACCGGATCGTCCGGTAGGCCTCGACCACCTCGACGCGCCAGCCTTTGGCGCGGAGGCCATCGGCCAGCACGTCGCGCGCCTCGGCGGCGCACGGCAACAGAACCGGCGCTTCCCCGAACCGCGCCGGGACCGGGAACACCTCAACGAGGGACTCGGCGACGAACCGCTCCGGAACCAGGTCGGCAACGATGTCGTGCTCCGCGAGCGCAGCGGCCGTGGCCTCACCGATGACCGCAACCTTGGCCCCGCCGAGTCGCCGGCCGTCACCGAGGTGTCGCAAGCAGCGCTCCACGGCGTTCGCAGAAGTGAAGACGACCCATTCGAAGTCCTCGATCCTCGAGAGCGCCCGTTCGAGTGCAACGCCTCGGTCGATCGGGTCTGCGATCTCGATCACCGGGACCTCCACCGGGCAAGCTCCGGCGTCGACGAGCCGTTCCGCCAAGCTGGACGACTGTGCGCGGGCGCGCGTCACGATCACGCGCCAGCCCGACAACGGACCGGTCACCGGCGCGCCGGTCACAGCAACCCGGATGTGCCGGAAAGGATCTCCGCGCCCCCGCACCGGTCGCGAATCTCATCTGCCAGCGCCCGGCCCACCTGGAAAGGATCCGGACCGCTCATCGCCCGCCGGAGAAGGACCAGCCCGTCCAAGCTCGCGACGAGGCCTTCCAGCTCCACCTCGCCGTCCGGGCCGACCACAGCCAGAGCGCCCACGGGCAGCTCGCAGCCGCCGCCGAGCTCGCCCAAGAAGGCCCGCTCGGCATCGAGACAGCGATGCGAGGCGGCATCGTCGATCAAGCGCGCCGCCTCGGTCGCCACCTCGTCCCGCACCCGGCACTGGACCGCCAGCGCACCTTGGCCTACCTGCGGAAGCATCGTCGAGGTCGGCAGAACCTCGGCGGCGAGCCCGGTGAGGCCGAGGCGCTCGAGCGCGGCGTAGGCCATGACGACGGCCCCCGCTTCCGGCACTTTGCCGAGGCGCGTGGCGAGGTTGCCCCGCAATTCCTCAAAACGCAGGTCCGGCCTCACCCACGCCAGCTGCGCCCGTCTCCTCGGAGCACCGGTGGCGACGTGTGCTCCCGGACCGAGATCGGCGAGCGCACGGCCCACGAGCGCGTCCCTCGGATCGGCTCTTGTCGGCACGGCGACGATCGCGAGCTCACCGGAGCCGCAGCTGGACGGGAGGTCCTTCGCGGAATGCACGGCGAGGTCCGCGCGGCCGTCGATCAGCGCTTGCTCGACTTCCTTCACGAAGGCGCCCTGGCCGCCAATTGCACCGATGGGACGGTCCCTGTGCAGGTCGCCGGCCGTCTCGACGACGACGAGCTCGGTCGCGATCCGGGGGGTGGCGGCACTCGAGGCGGCCGAGGCGAGCGCTTCGGCCACGAGCCCGGCCTGCCGGAGCGCGAGAGGGCTGCCACGAGTCGCGATCCGGAGCGTCAGCACGTCGCGCCTACAGGTCGAACAGGCGGCGCAACGCCTCGGCGAGCCGTTCGCCGCGCGGCGAGCCGGCCGCGTCCTTGATCCGCACCGTCGGCTCGTGGAGGAGCTTGGCGACGGTGCGNNCATCCGCAACGCCGCCACGACCGGGGCCGCGGACCTGGCCGCGGACGAGGCCCGGTAGCGCTCGAGCTCCTCGGTCAGAACAGCTCGGACCGCCGGGATCTCTCCGCGGCGCGTCGACATCTGAGTCTCCGCAAATCGCCGCACGTCCTCCACGTCGAGCAAACTGACCCCTTCGAGGTCGGCCACGGCCGGGTCGACGTCACGGGGGACGGCGACGTCGACCACCAGCAAGGGCCGCCCGGGGCGTGACTGCATCGTCCGGCCGACGCGGGCCACGTCGAGTACCACGTCGGCCGCCGCCGTCGAGGTCAGCACGACGTCAGCCCGCCCGAGCTCCTCGTCCAACTTCGAGAGGCTCACCGCCTCTGCGCCCGACTGGTCCGCTACAGCAGCCGCCCGCTCGGCGGAACGGTTCGCCACGACGACGCGGGCCGCGGCCGCCGGCTGCGCGAGCGCCTTGGAGAACCCGGCTCCCATTTCCCCCGCGCCGATGACGAGCACCGACCGGCCGACGAGGCCGCCCTCGAGGCGGTCGGCCGCGAGCGCGACGGCTGCGTGAGCAAGCGACGTCGTCCCCTGGGCGATAGCGGTCTCGGCGCGCACGCGCTTTCCGGCCTCGACCGCATGACGGAACAGCGGCCCGAGCACCCGTCCGGCCGCGTGCTCCTGCCGGGCCAGCTCGGCTGCGGTTCGCACCTGGCGGAGGATCTCGCCCTCACCGAGGACCGGGGAGTCGATACCGGCCGCCACGTCGAACAGATGCGAGACCGCCGCGTCGTCGACCCAGCAGGAGAGAAGCTCCGATAGCACCTGTGAATCAGTCCCCATGGCGTTCGAACAGGATCGGAAGAAGCGCTCGATGTCGGCGAGGCCGTCGTGGAAGCGCTCGACGACCGCGTAGACCTCGGTGCGCAGGCACGTGGAGAGCACGACGGCTTCGGAGATGTGCTCGCTGTCGCAAAGCACCTGGAGTGCCTTCGGCAGGTCGCGCTCTGATATCGCGCTCTGCTCGAAGATGTCGAGCGACACGTCCCGTTCGTTGATCCCCACGGCAACGACCGCCACGGCGCGGTTACCTCGTTTCTCTCGGGCGACAGCCTACGGCCGTCACAGCCCTGACAGAGACGCGTCCTCCGGTTCGACGGTGACTTCGGGGTGCGCCACGTAGAACGCGAGCACTTGCAGCTCGACGGAGAAATCGACCTGGCGCAGCTGCAACGGGCGCGACACGGTCAAGATCGCCGGGGCAAAGTTCAAGATCGCCGCTACGCCCGCCTCCACCAGCCGGTTGCACACGTCCTGGGCGACACTGGCCGGGGAGGCGATCACGCCGATCGACCGGCTGATGCCCCCGACGACGGCCTGCAGCTCCGAGATATGGCGGATCGGCAGTCCGGCGACCTCCTCACCGATCTTGTCGGGATCGATGTCGAAGAGGGCGACCGCCCTGAAATTCTGGGTCGAGAACCTCTGCGAGCGCGCGAGGGCGTGGCCGAGGTTGCCCATGCCGACGATGACGACCTGCCACTCCCGATCGAGGCCGAGCTCACGCCGGACCTGGCCGAGGAGGAAGTTGACGTCATAACCGGTGCCCGGCGTGCCGTAGGTACCCAGGTGGGACAGGTCCTTGCGCACTTTGGCCGCGTTGACACCCGCCGCCTCGGCAAGCTCCGCCGACGAGACGGTCTGGACGCCACCGGCCGAGAGTGCGAGCAGGGCGCGCTGGTACACGGGCAGCCGCACGACGGTGGGCTCCGGAATCCGACGAACGAAGCGGTCGGCCATCGCGGGTGATGGTAACGACTTCGTGCTCTCGCTCACAAACCGCGCCCACTCGAGGGCGCTGCTTCAGCTCAGCCGGCTTCTGTGAAACGCTCCGCGAGGTAGCGGTCGACGTCCTCGTCACGCAGCCTGTACGACTTGCCGACACGCACCGCCGGCAGCTGTCCCGAGCTGATGAGTCGGTAAACAGTCATGTTCGAGACCCGCAGTGCCCGGGCCACTTCGGCGACCGTGGAGAACCTTGCCTTGGCGTATTCGATAGTTGACAGATGCATCACCCCTCTCCGCCAGTCACGAATGTACGCCAATGTGGCTGAAGTGCAAAGTGGGAAAGTCCCTCGGCACCGGGATCGGGTCAGTTCCGACCTTGCGCCAGCCGCCCGGTCACTCGCTGCGGCCGAGCTCCCGGGACCTGACTGAGGCGGCGGCGACCGCCTCGAGGACGGCCGAGCGGAAGCCGTGCGCTTCGAGGACCCGCAGACCAGCGGCCGTCGTACCGCCTGGAGAGGTGACCGCAGCTCGCAAGACCTCCGGCGAGTCACCGGACTCGGCAAGCAGACGGGCCGATCCGAGCAGTGTCTGCACCGCGAAAAGGCGGCTCACTTCCCGGTCGAGGCCCTCGCTGACGCCGGCGTCGACGAGCGCCTCTGCCAAGAGGAAAACGTAGGCAGGTCCCGAGCCCGACAGCCCTGTCACAGAGTCGAGCTGGTACTCGGGAAGGCGTGCGACGACCCCGAGCGAGGACAGCACGCCCTCCGCCCAGGTGAGGTCGCCTTCGGTGACAGAGGTGCCACCCGCGAGCGCTGATGCGCCGGCACCGAGCAGCGCCGGGGTGTTTGGCATGGCACGGAGAACCACGACCCCGCGCCCCAGCCAGGACTCGAGCTGGGCGATCTTGACGCCCGCGGCGATGGAGACCACTCGCTGGCAACCCGATCCCGCGATGGTCCTGCACCCGGCTTGAGCGTCGGCAGGCTTGACGGCGAGGACCGCGGACTCCGCGGCGACTCCGGACTCGGTTACGACGACTCCGGGAAAGCGCCGGACGAGATCGGCCCGGGCCGAGGCCAGCGGCTCCACGACGGCCAGCTCGTCCGCGGTTGCCCAGCTCGACCGGATCAGACCACCGATGAGCGCGTGGCCCATCTTGCCGCCGCCGACCACGACGAGACGTGTCACGGCGCTGATCTCAACACTCGACGAGCGATCGCGAGGTGAGGTCGGCGTACAGGCGGCGAAGCCGGCCTGCAGTGATCGACCAGCTGTAACCGGCCGCCATGGATGCGCCACACGCACCGAGCTCAGCCTGCAGCAAGGGGTCGGCGCAAATGTCCGCGGCAAACCTGGCGTACGCCCCGGCGTCGCCGTTCTCGACCAGGTAGCCCGTCCGCCCGTGCTGGACGAGCGTCGTCAACCCCCCGACCGCGGCCGCCACCACAGGAGTGCCGCACGCCGCGGCTTCGAGAGCGACGAGCCCGAACGACTCCGAACGCGAAGGCACGAGGCAACAGTCGGCCGCCCTGTAGTACGTCGAGAGCAGCTCATGCGGCTGCGGTGCCACGAAGCGCACCCGTTCGGTAAGACCGAACGCCTCGACCATCGCGTGCAACGTCGCAACCTCGGCGTCGCCTCTCGGGCCACTCGGACCGCCCACGACGACGAGCTGGGCGCTCGGAACGGACCGAACGAGGATCTCGAAGGCCTCGAGCGCCACCTCGGCGCCTTTGAGGGGCTGAATCCGCCCCACGAACAACAGGAGCGGACCCTCGCCGTCAAGGCCCAGCGCACGTCTCGCATGTGCGCGGTCACC
>PMZN01000021.1 GCA_003170375.1 Acidimicrobiaceae bacterium
AACCTCGCCAACCTGTTCAATCCTGAGCTCATTGTGATCGGGGGTTGGCTCGGACTGAAGCTCGGTCCCACCCTGCTCGGCCGAATTCGGGAAGTGGTGCGAGAGCAAGCCCTCGACTACACGGCCAACTGCGTCAACATCGAGCTCGGGCGTCTCGGCAAGGATGCCGTGGCACTCGGGGCCTCCGCCCTGGTCGTCGACGAGCTACTTTCCAACGGTGGCGTCCCGCTGGTAGCGGGGAGAGGCAGGTTGCAACGGGCAAAGCTGCTTTAAGCGACGGGTAAGTGCCCGCTTCGAGCGAGCTCGCCATACCAGTGTCCGCTGTCTTTGACGACGCGCTCTTGTGTGTCGAAGTCGACATAGACGATGCCGAAGCGCTTGGAGTACCCGAGCGCCCACTCGAAGTTGTCGAGCAGCGACCATACGAAGTAACCCTGCACCGGCACACCCTCTTTTCTCACCCGCAGTACCTCGCCGACATGGGCCTCGAGGTAGGCGATCCGCTCGGGATCGTGCACAGCCTGGCCGTCGCGGCGGTCGTCGAACGAGGCCCCGTTCTCGGTGACGAAGAGGTGGGGCAGCTTGTACTTCTCGTGTGCTTGCTCGAGGATGAAGCTGAGCCCCTCGGGACGGATAAGCCAATCCATCGTGGTCTTGGGCACTCCAGGCTCTTTGGACGCGACGAAGCCCGTCCACTTGGTGGCGTCGTGGCGGACCCGGTAGCCGGAGTAGTAGTTGATCCCGGCAAAGTCCGGCGGCAGACAGAGCGCCGCCATGTCCTCCTCATAACCGCTCGGCAAGTAGGGCCGCAGACGTGGCTCCAGCTCAGGGGGGTATCTCCCGTACACGAGCGGTTCCAAGAAAAGTGGGAAGTTGTGCCAAGCGTGTGCGACCTCGGTGGCGGCTATGTCTGCTTCTGATTCGCTGGCCGGCCACACCGCAGCGTTGTGGAGGGCGATTCCGACCGATGCTTCGGGGTTGGCAGCCTTGAGGGCGGTCCAGGCAGCAACATGGGCTCGCAGCTGATTGTGGATCGCATGGCCAGCGGCGTAGATGTTGCGGACGCCCGGCGCGTGCGCTCCGACCAAGTGCCCTTGCTCCGCGACGACGAACGGCTCGTTCAAGGTGGTCCACCACCTCACCCGGTCGCCGAGGGCGGCCGCAACCACCGACGCGTACTCACCGAACCAGTCTGCCGAGTCGCGGTTGGACCATCCGCCGCGCCGCTGCAGGGCAGACGGGAAGTCCCAATGGAAAAGCGTCACGAAGGGCTCGAGGCCGGCGGCCAACACCCCGTCGAGGAGACGGTCGTAGAAGGCGAGCCCCGCCGGATTCGGCTCGCCGACCCCGTCGGGCAGGACCCTAGGCCATCGGATGGAGAAGCGGTACGCGCCGAGGCCGAGGTTCCGCATGAGCTCGATGTCTTCCGCAAAGCGGTGGTAGTGGTCACAGGCAAGGTCGCCTGTCTGGCCGTCGTAGGTGGTGCCTGGGGTGTGCGAGAACTCTTGCCAGATGCACCGTCCGGCACCGTCGGCCATCGGTGAGCCCTCGATCTGGTAGGCGGCGGTGGCAGCGCCCCAGTAGAAGTTGCTGCCGGGCTCTGAGTCGGAAAGCCTCAAGTGAACCTCCTCGTTGTCATGCCCTCGGGCGCCGCCGCCAGCTAGCTGTGGAGGGGAATGGGTGTGATCGTCCATCGCCGTCTCAGTCGTAAAGGACGCAGCGGACACGGTGGGCGGCTCCCACCTGGCGCAAGTCGGGAAGCGTTTCTTGGCACCGGCTCTGGACGAAAGGACAGCGCGGGGCGAAGGGACAGCCCGGCGGAAGCGAGGTGAGATCCGGGGGGTCACCTTTCGCCTCGAAGTGCGCTCCCTGTCGGCGCTCGTTCTCGGGGCCTGGGGCGGCTTGGTGCAAGAGCTGGGTGTAGGGATGCTTGGGCTTGCTCATGACCTCGGAGGCCGGACCGATCTCCTGGATGCGACCGGCGTACATGATGGCGATGCGATCGCTCATGTAGTTGGCAGCGCCGAGGTCGTGGGTGATGAAGACGAGCGAAAGCGACCGGCTGCGCTGGAGGTCCAAGAGCAGGTTCATGATCGTGAGGCGGATCGACACGTCCAGCATGGACGTCGGCTCGTCGGCGAGGATGAGGTTGGGCTGGGCCGCCAGCGCCCGGGCGATGCCGACCCGCTGGCGCTGGCCGCCGGAGAGCTCATGGGGGTAGCGGCGCAGGAAGTCAGCAGCCGGCACCAGGCCGACCTGGTCGAGCAGCTCTTCCACCGCCTCGCGCTCGGCGCTCCGCGGAACGAGCCCGAACGAGCGAAGGGGACGCGCCACGCTGTAGCGAACGGAATTGCGCGGGTCGAGGGACGAGTAGGGGTCCTGGAAGATCATCTGGACCTCGCGTCGGTGCTCGCGCAACCGATGGGTGCTGGGGCGCCGCGGCAGGGTCCGCCCCCCAACGAGGATCTCGCCCGCGGTCGGCCGCTCGAGGAAGACGACCATCCGCGCGAAGGTGGTCTTGCCCGAGCCGGACTCTCCCACCAGCCCGATCACCTCCCCCTTCTCCACGGACAGGTCCACCTCGCTGAGCGCACGNNGGCAGACCGAGGGTGCTAACCATGCTCGGCCGCCTTCTCGCCGTAGAGGTGGCAGACCACCCGGTGGTCCCCGTCAAGCCGCACGGTCGGCGGATCGACCGCCTCGCAGGTGCCGGCGATCACCTCGGGACAACGGGGTGCGAATGAGCACCCTTTGGGCAGGTTTCGCAGGTCGGGTGGCTGGCCTGGTATGCCCTCGAGCCGTTGGCGTGGCCCGCCGAGCGGGGGGAAACAGCTCATCAAAGCGGTTGTGTAGGGATGGCACGGCTTCTCGTGGAGCTCCCGGCCGGGCGCTTCTTCCACCAAGGCCCCGGCGTACATGATCGCGATGCGGTCGGCGATCTCGACGAGGAGCGAGAGGTCATGGGTGATGAACACGACCCCGAAGCCGAGCTGGTGGCGCAGGTCGTCGAGGGACTGCAGGATCGAGCGCTGCACGACGACATCCAAAGCCGTCGTGGGCTCGTCGAGGAAGAGCAGCTTCGGCCGCAGCACGATCGC
>PMZN01000012.1 GCA_003170375.1 Acidimicrobiaceae bacterium
CTGACCGGGCTCTGAGAAAGCCGTGGGTTCATGAATTCCGAAGCATCGAACGTCGAGAACCGAAGGGCAGAAGGGCCATGACGGCCGTGCGCGGACGCTTGGGTTCGGCGAACCGACTGTCGTTGTCAGCCGGCTTTGCGGCGTGGCGGCGTGGCGGTCATGAGCAGCTGGTGAACCCGCTGGTGCGAGATGCCCAAGATGGCTGCGGCATCGCGCATGCTGATCCCACGGTTCGTCAGGGCCGCGGCGGCTTTCCTGGTCTGTTCGACAGCGAGCCGGTCGGCGGAGCGGGCTTGCTGTCGTGCTTGGCGCGCCTGCTCGACGGTCCTGTCGGTGGCCTTGGGCAGCAGTGGCTTGGGGACGAGCTCGATTTGGTCCTCGCCGATCTGGAACCACAGTGCGGCGGCTTCGCGCATGCGGGCGAGGGCTTGGTCGACGGTCTTGCCCCAGGTGTGGACCCGTGGCTCCTCTTCGAGCTCGACGGACCAGCGCCCGTCCTTCTCCCGTTCGAGGCGGGCCGTATAGGTGTGCACGTTCTCCTCTCTCATCTTGCTGTCGTTGGTCACTTGGTGAGCCACCTCGGGCCGAGGCAGGGCTCAAGGTCCCGCTCGATAGAGCTGAGCGTGCCCGGGGTCAGGTCCCCGGCGTGGACGGGGATCACCGTCTGGCAGTCACCGCACCGCCAGATCTGGTGGGAGCCCCGCTGGCGCACGGACTGGCAGCCTCGCTCCCGCAGCTTGCGGATCAGCACCCGGGCGGTCACCGGTGCAGTCTATCTGCCTAGACGGATCACCGTCCAATCAGATAGACGTTCACGACTGGTCGGTGGTGTGGGCATAGCGCTCTGCAGCTCCGACGGAAAGCCCGAAGAGGTCGCCGAGGCGGCGGACGTCGCCATGGGTGGCGAGTGCCTCGTGGAGGATGCGGTCTTCGCGGATCGCCTGCGCGGGCACGCGGTTCGTGCCGCTGATCCAATCGCCGCTCACCGCTCCGAGGCGCACCGCTGTGTATTGGCTGATGAAGACGTGCGGATTGACGGTCGCCGGCCAGCGGCGGGCACGTTCGTCGAGCCAAGCTGCGAGCTTCTCGCGCACGGGAGCGGCCAGCGGGACGGTGCGATCGGGCAGGAACAGTCGGCCGTCTCGGATGTCGGCGAGTTGCAAGGCGCGCAGTTGCGAGGTGCGCAGGGCGTGGAACGCGACCAACGCGGCGAGCGCCGCTCGGGCGGGCTCGGGACTGTTGAGCGCATCGCGCAGGATCTCCAGATCCATCGGCATGGGGTAGCTCGGCTGCGGCAAGGGCGACCGCATCCTGGCCGTCGGGTTCGTGAAGACAAGCCGGCGACCCTTCAAGAAGGCGAAGAGGCTGCGCAGGCTCTGCAGCACGCGCCGTCGCTGGTCGGGATCGTTCGGCAGCGCAGCGACGATGTCCTCACGACTGATCTCGCGAAGCGAATGATGGCCAGCCCCGCTCCAGGCGTGCAGGACGTCGGTGACAGTGATGACCCGATGACGCACCGTTTCGATGCTGCGGGGCCGGGTCCGTGGAGCGACGGTGCTGCCGTCACGAAGTGCGCAGAACCACAGCCGGACCTCGGAGCGCATCGGTTCGGCGAGACCGGCGGTCCGGCGTTCGAACCACTCCTCGAGGGCGGGCGCTCGGTCGTCCTCCAGCATTCCGGCGGCCGAGAGCACCTCGAGGACGGGCTGAATCGTGGTGTTCGGCAATTGGGAGAGGACGGCGAGCTCGCTCGTCCGGATCGGCGATCCCGGGGTGTCCTGCACCGCCAGCAGCGCATGGATGCCCCGGCAGACCATCGCCCGCAAGGTCTTGCTCCAGCCGTGGACAACGGCGTGTTCCCCGACCACGCGGTCGAGCGCGGCGGCGAGGACGGGCACCGGCGAGAACGCCACGTCGTAGCGGTGGTCAGGGGTGAGGATCCAGGGCGCCTCGAACAAGACGAGCTGGCGGTGGGCGACCGGAAAGCCAGTCGGCCACCTCTGACGCTCGTTGATCGGGGCGATCGGCTCGGCCGACGCCCACCTTCTTTGGCGGAACATGTCGGCGAAAGAGAGTTGCTGCCCGTCGCGATTGGCGTGGATCACGTCGCGCTCTGCGTGCGGGGCGCGGACGGCCCTGGCCTGGAGCCAGCACAGCCGGCAGTACCGATCGCGGTTGCAGACGAGCGAACGTCGGCAGCATCTGCACTCCCGCGGCGAATCCCCGAAGCGTTTGTGCCAGCTCCGGCAGGCCTCGCAGAGCCACTTGTGGTGGCGGGTCACGGACCACGCGAAGCAGTCGACGCAGTTATCCCGCAGTGGACCTTGCCGATGGCAACGGCGGCAGAGCCCGGCCGTGAAGTAGTCGGTCTCCGATCCGCAGCGCTTGCAGCAGACCGGTCGCTTCCAGACCCGGGGCACGCACGAGTAGCAGTACTTGCGACCGCCGTAGGCAATGGGGTTGACGCCGCACCCGGCACAAAGCCGGACCTTCGTCACGCGGGAGGCGTCGTCCTGTTGCGTCCGAGGCGCGGCTTCACCGCGGGTGTGCCCGACGCCGCCGACTTCGTCGCCTTCGGCTTGCGAGCGTCGACCTTGTCCGGCTCGGCGATGAGTAACTGGGAGGGTTCGCAGCCGAGCACATGGCAGATGACGTCGAGGTCCTCGAGGCGGATCGTCGTCGGGGTCCCAGTCCACAGCGCCGACATCTTCCCGGCGCTGATCTCGAGCCCAGCCTCGGCCAACCGTCGCCGCAGCTCGGTGCTCTTCCAGATTCCTTGCTCGGCGGCAGTCAATCGCAGGTTCCACCGCATCGCATCACCTCCCGGGTTCGGCGAGCCGCGCGGCGACTCGTTCGTTGGCTTGCGCCCACGCCTTCTCGATGTGGTCGCTGTGGACGTGGATGTAGCGGGTCGTCGTCGACAGCCACTCGTGGCCGAGCAGATCCTGGATGGCTTTCAGGTCCATCCCCCTCGTGTAGAGCGACGAGGCGCAGTAGTGACGCAACACGTGCGGCGTCAGCCGACCGTTCCATTTCGGCAGCCAGCTCGCGACCGCCGCGGCAAGCCCGGAGCGGAGCGCGTCGTTGCCGACCCGCAGACACCGGCCGGTATCCAGATCGCGGCGTTCGCTCGGGAGGAGCGGCGCGTCCGGACTCTCGTAATCGTCGCCGAACTGGTGGCGCACGTCGGTGAGCCACCATTCGATCAGCGCGTCGACCGAGTTGATCGCAGGGACGAGCCGCACCTTCGGCCCGCGCCCCTGGCTGCCCTTGCCGAAACGGACGTGGAGCTTGCCGAGCTCACCGAGGTCGGGCCGCCAGTCGCGCACGTCGAGCATCAGCGTCTCCCCGATGCGAAGGCCGGCCCGACGCCACAAGGAAGCGGCCAGGTAGTCCCGCGCCGCCGGGAGATACTTGCGGGCGGTCGGCAGCCAGTCCCGCCAAGCCGTGAAGAACTCTTCCACCTCTTCGTCGCACGGCGGGATGCGCCGGGGTGCCCCGTAGTCGGCCTTCGCCGGCCGGTTGAACTCATCGATCGGCTGGACGACGACGTGGCCGGTGATGGCGTGGATGTCGCCCTGATAGCGAGCCAGCACGAAGTCGTAGAAGCGAGCGAGCGCCAACGCCTTGTGCTGCACCGTGGTGCGTGTCAGGCGCAGCGTCTTGCGCTGGTGGACAAGGAACCGGTCGGCGTCATCGGCGCTCGCCGTCCAGAGATGGCGACCGATGAACCGGGCGAACCCGAAGACGACAGCGCGGTCGCTCGCGATCGAACTGTCACCGACGCCAGAGCCCACCGCCGCGAGCGCGTACTGATCGACGAGCTCTTGCTCGAAGTCATCGAGCTCGGCGGCCGAGTGCAGCTGTCGCGGCCAGTCAAGCGATCGGACAACAGCCAGGGTCACGAGTGCTTCACCTCATCGAGATCGAGCATCTGTCATGAATATCACAGATACGTCAGGAATCTCGACCAATCATCATTTCAGATGCCGAGCGCGGCATGGCTGTCCTGGCCCTGGTCGGCCGATCAACAGCCCATCTCCGCGTCCGGAGGCTCCGCAAGAACCTTCGACAAATCCAACAC
>PMZN01000081.1:0-7299 GCA_003170375.1 Acidimicrobiaceae bacterium
CCTGGCACTCATCGGAAAGCCCCGCGTTGCCTTCCTGGACGAGCCAACCGCCGGAGTCGATCCGGCGGGTCGTATCGCAGTGCGCGACGTCGTCGCCGGCTTGCGGACCGACGGCGTGTGCGTGATCCTCACGAGCCATGAGCTCGACGAGGTACAGCGCCTGGCCGACCGGGTCNNGGCGGGTCGGAAGAGCTTCGTTTCGCTGCGGAGCCTGGGCTCGCGATCGGCGAGCTCTCCGTTCGGCTCCGTGCTCCCGTCACCGAAGGACCGCCCGGCGAATACCTGGTTCCGGTGCCGCCCGTTCCCGCGCTGGTGGCGGAGCTCGCCGCGTGGCTCGCCGAGCGAGATCTCCAATTGGGCGACCTTCGGGCGGGTCGCCAGCGGCTCGAAGACGTCTTCCTCCGCTTGACGGGCTCCGCGACCGCCAAGCCCGCGAGCGGAACCTGCGATAGCGCCTCGTCGGCCTCCGAGCGGCCGAGCCGCAGGAGGAGGGCGCGGCGATGAAATTTCGAGCGCTTCGGGCACAGGTCGCCGCCGAGACCCGGATGACACTCCAGCGCGGCGAGACGTTGCTTGTCACGCTGGGAATCCCCGTAGTGCTCCTCGTCTTCTTCACGCTGGTGCCCGTCCTGGCGACGGGTACTCGCCATCGTGTCGACTTCCTGGCCCCAGGTGTCCTCGCGCTCGCCGTCATGTCCACGGCGATGGTCAGTCTCGGCATCGCGACCGCCTTCGAACGCAGCTACGGAGTCCTGAAGCGGCTCGGCGCCACGCCGCTCGGGCGGCCTGTGCTGCTCACGGCGAAGATCGCGTCGGTCATCGTCGTCGAGATCATCCAGGTCGTCCTCCTCGTAGGCGTCGCGCTCGCGCTCGGCTGGCGGCCGCACCCCTCCGCCGGGCTCGCCGTCATCGCCGTGCTCCTGGCAACTATCGCGTTCGCCGGAATCGGGCTCGCGATGGCCGGCGCGCTCCGGGCCGAGGTGACGCTCGCCGTCGCGAACGGCGTCTATGTGATCCTGCTGCTCATCGGCGGCGTCATCTTCCCGTTGCATGAGCTTGGGAGTCTGGCCTCTTTCGCTCGCCTGCTCCCGACAGCAGCACTGTCGGACGCGCTGCACAGCACGCTCGGATCCGGCGCGAGCGCAACCGAAGCCTGGGTCGTGCTCGCTCTCTGGGCGGTTGCAGCGCCTGTGGTGGCCGCCGTCACCTTCAAATGGGAGTGAAGACGGCCGGCCGGTGCCGACAGTGTCAGTGGTAGCGGACGATCACGTCGACCGCCATCGCCACGAAGACCACGGTGATGTAGGTGATCGAGTACGTGAACAGGCGCATGGCGCTTTTCGGTGTCCCGTTCTCGCGACGCAAGCGCAAGGCGTCTGCGAGGTAAAGGCCGCCGGCGAGGGCGGCCGCTACCCAATAGATCCACCCAGAGTGATCGACGACACCGAACACGAAGGACGTGGCGACCAACGCCAGCGAGTACAAGATGATCTGGCGCGCCACCCGTTCGAAGGGCACCACCACCGGCAACATCGGGACGTTCGCCGCCTTGTAGTCGTCCTGATAGCGCACCGCCAGGGCCCAGAAGTGTGACGGCGTCCAGATCACGATCATCGCAAACAGCACGATGGCAGGCCAGGCAAGGTGGTCGGTGACCGCGGTCCAGCCGACGAGCACCGGGACCGCCCCTGCGGCGCCGCCGATGACGATGTTCTGCGTCGAGCGGCGCTTCAGGCCGATCGAGTAGACGAAAACGTAGAAGAGGGCTGCTGCGAGAGCGAGCAGAGCCGAGAAGAGATTGACCGCCCGCCAGAGCAGCAGGAATGCAGCAGCCTCGAGGACGATCGAGAAGATGACCGCAGCCGTCGGAGTGACCGCGCCGGTGACGATCGGCCGGTGACGCGTGCGGTGCATCACGGCATCTATGTCGCGGTCGACGAACATGTTCGCCGCATTGGCGCCGCCAGCCGAAAGCGTACCCCCGACGAGTGTCGCGACGATCAACCACCACCCGGGAATGCCCTTCGCGGCCACAACCATCGTCGGGAGCGTCGTGACAAGCAGCAGCTCGATGATCCGAGGCTTTGTGAGCGCCACGTACGCTCTGAGCTTGAAGCTGGCCGAGCGGCGCGGCATCAAAACGGTCGTGACCTGCGCCATCTCGCAAGTATAGAAGTGGCCTCAATCGATCCGGCCGCGGCAGCACAGTGGCACGACGGTACAGAATGGTGGCTTGAGCCGTGCGAGCATACGATCCGAAGGCGGTGCGCCTGCCCCGTTTCTCACCCGCCACCGTACGCAAGGTGGCCTTGGTTTCGGTGATCTGCTACGCGCTGCTGGTGGTGAGCGGCGGCGCAGTGCGGCTGACGGGCTCCGGGCTCGGGTGCCCCGACTGGCCCTCGTGCTTCCAGCACCACCTGACGGCCGTGTCCTCGTTCCACCCGATCGTCGAGTTCGCCAACCGGCTCGTGAGCGCAGCGGTCACATTGGTCTCTGTCGCAGCCCTCGCCATGGCGGCGCTCCGAACGCCTCCCCGCCGGGACCTCACCCTGTTCGGTGCGGGATTGGTTGCCGGCATCGCGGCTCAGATCGTGCTCGGCGGCCTAGTCGTGCTCTTCAAGCTCAATCCCTATCTCGTCGCCCTCCACTTCGTGTTGACGATCGTGATCCTCGCCGACGCGATCGTGCTGTACCACCTGTCCGGCAGCCGCGCGACCCGTGTTCAGCCCGTCGTCGGAAGAGATCTCGCCCTTCTCGCGCGGTTACAGCTGAGTACCCTCACGCTGCTCACAATCATCGGGACCGTGGTAACGGGTGCTGGCCCTCACGCGGGTGGCCCCGGCGCCAAACGGATCCCGATCGCGTTCCGAGACATCGCCGAAGTGCACTCCACCGTTGCGCTCTTCCTCATCGGTTTGACCCTTGCGTCGCAATTCGCCTTCCATCACGCGAATGTGCCGCAGGTCGTACTTCGTCGCGGGCGTATGTTCATCGAGGTGATGGCGCTTCAAGGAGCGCTCGGCTACCTGCAGTACTTCCTGCACGACGCTGCTTGGGTGGTGGAGCTCCACCTGGCAGGGGCGACAACGCTTTGGATCACGGGGATCGGTTTCTACCTGTCGTTGCATCGGCACCCTCTCGAAGCGACCGATAGTGCTCCCTCGAGTGGGCACGCCGATACCGTCGCTCTCGGCACCTGACCGGGCCATGACCGGGATTCCGATCGGCTCGACCGCCGTTCCGACAGAAGTCGAGCGCCCCGAGACGCACGAAGTGGCGGCGCCGGAGCTGCCGTGGCTGGTGATCGTGTGGAACGATCCGATCAACCTCATGAGCTACGTGACCTACGTCTTCCAAAAGCTGTTCGGCTATTCGCGGGGAAAGGCTCACAAGCTCATGCTCGACGTCCACTACAAGGGCCGCGCCGTCGTCTCCAGCGGACCGAAAGAGCGAGCTGAGCTCGACGTCGCCCGGCTACACCAACATGGGCTCTGGGCAACGATGGAGCACGGCGGATGAGCTTTCGACGCCGGATCCGCCCGTCGAGGGGCGGAGGTTACGAGGTGCGCCTCGCCGCCGAGGAGCGCACGCTGCTCACGGTGCTACCCGGTCACCTCATGTCCCTACTCGAGGGTGCGGGCGAAACGCCTTCGGGCGACCTGCCCGATGCTCTGCGGCGACTGCTTCCTCCCGCATACACGACCGACCCCGACGCCGAGCGTGCCTATGTGTCGATGACCCGTCAGGACCTCGTCGAGCACCACCGAGAGTCGCTCGAGACGATGTCGGCCACGGCGAGGGCGACCTGGCTCGACGATGAGCAGCTCGTCGCATGGCTCGCCGCGCTGAACGACCTCCGGCTCGCCCTCGGATCGATGCTCGGGGTGACCGAGGACGATACCGAGGCACCGATGGGCGATGCACATCAGGCCGAGTGGATCGCTTATCTGTACCTGGGCGCCCTCCAAAGTGAGCTCATCGACGTCCTCGAGCGAACCCTGCCCGACCCCGTCGCCGGCGCCGACGACCTCGTACCGGAGGATCATTGGGGCGAACCACCGGGCGGACTGCGCTGGGACGGCACACCGCAACCGAGAGATCCATGAGCGCGGGTCCGGCTGTGCCCCGTCTGCTCGCGATCATGGGCTCGGGCGAGACGGCGCCGACGATGGTGAAGGTCCATCGCCAACTGCTCGAGAGGTTGGGGCCGCCGCCAGTCCCAGCAGTCCTGCTCGATACCCCGTTCGGCTTCCAGGAGAACGTCAAGGAGATCGCCGCGCGTGCGGTCACCTACTTCCGCGAGAGCCTTCAGGCGACGATCGCCGTCACCGGGCCGTCGGCGGGCGCCGAGGGCCCGAATGGCGGCGTCGAGCGGGCCGCGTTCACCGACGAACGGCTCGTGACCGCGGTCCGAGACTCGCGTTACGTCTTCGCAGGACCAGGAAGCCCGAGCTATGCGTTGAGGAAGTGGCAGGGTACCGTTATCCCGAGCTTGCTCGTCGAGAAGCTGCTGCATGGCGGCTGCGTCGTATTCGCGAGCGCCGCAGCGCTGACGCTCGGCATCGCGACGGTGCCCGTGTACGAGATCTACAAGTGCGGTGAAGATCCGCACTGGCTCGAGGGTCTCGACGTCACGTCGGCGGCGGGGATTCGGGCGGCAATCATCCCCCACTACGACAACAACGAGGGTGGGACGCACGACACCCGTTTCTGCTATCTGGGTGAGCGGCGTCTTTCGATCATGGAGAGGGATCTGCCTGACGGAGCCTTCGTGCTCGGAGTCGACGAGCACACCGCCTGCATTTTCGATCTTGACGCCGGCACTGCATCGGTGGAGGGAAGGGGCGTGGTGACCGTACGCGCCGCAGGCCGTTCTGCGACCCTGCCGAGCGGCCAAGCTCTCCCCATCGCCCGGATACTCGAGACCGCTGAGGCACTCGCCCGCGGAGGCGCTGGCCAAGAGGCGGGCGAGCAAGGAGCGGACCGAGCACCCGCCCCCGATGACGCGCGGTCGTCAAGTGTTGGCCGGCTGGCGAGCACGTCGCCGCTCGTCGATGTCGTACGTGAGCGTGAGGCTGACTTTGCCACGGCAGTCGCCTCTCGAGACATGGCACTTGCCGCGAGCATTGTGCTCAATTTGGAGCGGGATGTCACAGAATGGTCGACGGACATCCCTGCCGGAGATGAACTCGAGCGGGCGCACGCCAGCCTGCGCTCGCTCATCTTGGAGCTCGGCCGATTGTCCGAGGCAGGAGCTCGCGACCCCCGGCAGGTCATCGGGCCATTCGTCGAGGCGCTCTTGGAGCTCCGGAACGCTGCGAGACAGGACCGTCGCTTCGCGGACGCCGATTTCGTGCGGGAACGCCTCGCCGAGTCCGGGATCGAAGTGCGCGATACTCCCGACGGCAGTGAGTGGTTACTTGCGGGCGAAGGCACCGCCGGAACGGAGGCCGGCGCCTGATAATTTTGCTTCTTCACTACGTCGCTTCCGCCTTCGGGTCGAGCCCCCATCGTCCAGCGGCCGAGGACATCGCCCTTTCAAGGCGGAAACACGGGTTCGAATCCCGTTGGGGGTGCCAGTCATTTGACCAGCTAAACGGCACTTTTTTGGCCCTCGCTAGAGGTTGTTGAGTCGCACCATGCGCGGTTCGTGCGCGATTCGTGCGCGATGGGCCGCGAGCTCTGCGCCGCGGCGGCCTTGGCTATGAGGCTCGAACGCGATTCACGCGGCGACAACGAGGCGCAGGCAGCGTCATACGCGGACGCAGGCCGAAGGTGCCCATTGCGCGTCTTCCCAGGTTCCATCCGAAAGATCGTCCGACAGGTGTCGCGCCGATCTGTCGGCTGCCGCCTTCGAGACTTGGTGGCCACAGAGATGCAGCGCGACGCCGATGCCGATCTCGTCGTAGCCGGTCCTTCCGCCACGCCAGCAAGCTAACGGGATCGGCTCATCACTGCGAGGCAGTCTGCCGTCGCAGCAACCGCCTCCGATCGCTGGCGCTTGGGTGACTCACGCGGCAGCCGAGCCGATGTGCGCTCACCGACTCCTTCTGGTCCTGCTGCGACTCGCGTTGAATCGCACGACTCTTCCCGTCGCTAGTTCGGCGAGCGCATCGGCGATTGCTCGATCGCGGTCCTCGGTGGCGTGTTGATAGCGGAGGGCCGCCGTGGGACTTGCGTGACCACCGCGACGCATCAGTTCGGCGACCGAAGCACCGGAGGCCGCTGCCCACGTGAGCCCGGTATGGCGGAGGTCGTGGTAGTGCAGATCAGTCCGTCCGATCTTGCGACGGGCCCTTTGCCACACTCGATTGAGCGTGACGGGGATCATCGGTCCGCCGCTCTCGCTGGTGAACAGCCATGCTCTCGGCTGCGGTGCAACGTAACTCCCAAGATGATTCTGTAGCACCGGCAGCACATTGGCGGGCACCGTGAGCGAGCGAGCGCCCGCGCTCGTCTTCGGCGGACCGACGATCGTGGTTCCATCCATCGGCTTCACGACCGACCGCTCGATTCGGATCGTCCCGTGCATGAGGTCGACGTCGCGACGCTGCAACCCCAGGACTTCGCCGCGTCGCAACTGACACCACGCCGGCAAAAGGATGGCGAGCCGATAACGATCCGGAACGGCCTCGACTGCCGCTGCGAGTTCAGCGACGGTCGCCACCGGTCGCTCTACGGAGCGGGCCTGTCCGGCCCCGCGCACCTGGCAAGGGTTCCGTGCGATCAAGCCATCCGTAACGGCAGTGTTGAGGATGGCCCGAAGCATCCGGTAGGCGTCGTCGCCCGTCGTCACGTACCGCTCGCGCATATCCATGTACCAAGCGCGCACGGCAGACGGAGTGACCCTGCTCAAACGGACCGGACCGAGAACGGGATCGACGTGCCGGTCGAGCATGTGTTGGTACTTCGCTTTGGTGACTGGCCGAAGATCGGCGCGGGCGTCCAGCCAGCTCTGCGCCCATTCGCCGAACGTCACCTTGCCAGCGCTCGGGTCAATCCACGCGCCGCGGTGCAAGTCCGTTTCGATCGATGCGAGGTGAGCCAGCGCGTCGCCCTTCGTCGGGAATGTCTGCTCGGCGAGATGCCTGACCCCCTCGTGCCAGTAGCTCGCCTGATACCGCCCGGATGGCAACCGCCTGACTGAACCGAAGTGACGCTTGCTCATGTCACCCTCCTCTGGGGCGATAAAGGCCTTGGCCGCATCTTCTCATCGCGCTGTGCCGTCGCCCACCTCAGTCACGACGCGTCGGGACGCCGCTGTTCCTCCACCCACTTGCGGATGTCGGCGAGGTCGAA
>PMZN01000081.1:7377-7607 GCA_003170375.1 Acidimicrobiaceae bacterium
ATTCAGAGGATCCAATCGGCCACAAGTGCCTTTGTTACGACGAGAAATCGTCTGCTTTCTCCGCTGGCGTATCGGTGAGTGTTGGCCCGTCCGCTGCCGTACGGACCGTTCTGACAACCATCGTCGTTGTGACATTTCGATTGCTCCTTCGTGTCTGGTCGCCCCACGCTGGCTGAGCACTCCCGAATCACTCACAGGACCGCTCACCGCACCGTGATGCTCGTCACCGT
>PMZN01000143.1 GCA_003170375.1 Acidimicrobiaceae bacterium
CACCGCCTGCTCGGAGCCGGTGGTTCACTGACGCTCGTCCTAGCGCTGGTGCTAGGCGGCGTCCTGATCATGGCCGGCAGCGCGGGAACACAGCAGGCCAAACACCCACGGGGCAAGATCTTCGTCTCCGACCGCATCGGAAGCGCCTACGAGCTCACCGCCAACGAGGGGCCGGCGAAGCCGGCAACACCGAGAGTTGCAAAGGCAGTCGAAGACGCCGAGGTCGGTTTCTCACTCGATCTCCTGAACAGGCTGGCGATGTCGAGCGATTCGAACGGCTCGACTAACGAGCTCGTCTCACCGTCAAGCTTGGCGACCGCACTCGCGATGCTGGAGCTCGGCGCGTCAGGTTCCACTGAGCAGGGAATCGCTGCGACGCTTCACACCGCGGGGCTATCTGCCGGAGAGCAGGCAGCCGGGTGGTACAGCCTTGAGACCCTGCTCGCCGACGAGACTTCGACGTCCGCAGCGAACCTGAAGCGTGTGCCCGAGCTCGATGTCGCGAACTCGCTCTGGGTACAGCAGAACTTTGCCGTACTGCCAGCTTTCGTGCGCGCGCTGTCGAGCGAGTTTCAAACCGGAGTATGGCAGGTCAACTTCCAGACCGATCTCACAGGGGCCACCGATGCGATCAATCAGTGGACGAGCGAGCACACCAAGGGCTTGATAAGGCAGCTCTTCAGCCCTGGCGGCCTCACTCCAACCACGGTTCTCGTGCTTGCCGACGCCGTCTTCTTCCACGCTGACTGGGCTGCCCGGTTCGAAAGCGCAACCCCCGACCAGCCGTTCTACCTAGCGACGGGCGCGTCCGAAAACGTCCCGTTCATGAGCTCAGAACCGATCGGCTCGCCGAAGGCGCTGACGGTTCCAGTGTCGACGACGAACAAGTACGTGGCGGTCGAGCTTCCTTACGCCGGCAAGAAACTGAGTGCACTCGTAGTGATGCCGGCCGGTTCCTCGCTGCCGCAGTTCGTCTCCTCGCTCACCCCGGCCTCGCTCGACCAGATAGTGAGCAGCCTGTCATCTGAGTCCGTCGACTTCTCGATGCCCACGTTCACGCAGCGTTCGGACAATCAACTAATCCCAACGCTTTCGCCAATGGGCATGTCCCAGGCGTTCGGGACCGGAGCCGACTTCAGCAAGATCAACGCGATCGTGCCACTAGAGGTTCACGCCGTCGAGCAGCACGCCTACCTGCAGGTCACCCCGAAGGGCACCACGGCGGCGGCGGCAACCGGGATAGGCGTCATCGCCACCGCTACGCGGGCCGGCACGGAATCGATCATCATCAACCATCCCTTCCTCTTCATCCTGAGGGACAACGTGACCGGCGCGATCCTCTTCGAGTCCATGGTCGAGGACCCGGCGTCTTGAGCCGATCCTCGACCCGACATTTGAGCGTCTCCCGGCGCGAGCCGCCCCCGGGACCCGAGGCGCCGGGGGCGGTCACGAGTGCCTCTCGCGAGGGACGGCAGNNCAGCGCACGCAGCGCCGGACCGGCGCATTGCCTGGCCGCGCTCGGCGACGGTGCCGAGAACCGCGCAGCTCTTGGTACGGCAAGCTCAGAGTTAGCGCCGTCTGGAGTGGCGGAACACGAGATACAGCACGCCGCCGATGACAGCGACGACAATAACGGTCTTGATCAGGACGGCAATCAGGCTGGCGAGCGCGCCAAGCGCCACATAGGCCACGAGCGCTGCAACGACGGCAACCGCGACAACGGTCAGCTTGTGCGCGGGCCTCAGTCCTCGCTCGTGCGTAGGTCGGGGCTCGATCATGAAACCTCCTCTCCTGCACCGTACCCCCGGCCAGCTGGCCACGGAGGTCGTCTCCTTCGAGTAGCTCTCCAAAGAGCGNNCCAATACCCTGCCTATAGTTGGGAAAACGGACGCGTGACGAGGGTGGAGAGCCCAATATGGGCCTAGGAAGACGCACAAGGAACACCGACCCGAGTCGGCGTCGGCGCGTCCTCGGCGTTATGACCGGCCTTGTCCTGGTCGTCGCCCTCGGCGGGGCCGGAGCCCTGATCGCCCTGCAGCGAGCCCACACGCCCTCGGCGAACGGTCCGCGACAGAGCTCTCACCCGACGACCACGGTCCCGCCACCACCCTTGACGATCACGTCGGTGTCACCGTCACCCGGCTCGGCCGACGCCTCCTTCGATACCAGCGTGACCGTGGACTTCTCTCAGCCGCTCGCGACCAACAGCCCGCTGCCGACGCTCTCGCCGGCCCCGCCCGGGAACTGGGTGAGAACGGCACCGGCGGCGGTCCGTTTCGTTCCGGACGGCTTCTTCACTCCCTTCAGCACCGTGCAGCTCAGCGTGCCAGGCGGACCCGCTGGGATTCGCAGCCGTTCCGGCCAGGGCCTCTCGAGCACGCTCCGGAAGAACTTTGTGATCGAGGGAGCCTCCGAGCTGCGGCTCCAACAGCTCCTTTCGGAGCTCGGTTACCTTCCCCTCCAGTTCGTGCCTGCCGCGCCTGCAGCATCGACAGGCGAAAGCGCAGGCGCCATCGCCAACTTGTCCTTAGGCTCGCGGAGGACATACCAAGCGACCACGACCACGACAACGGCCTCGTCTGTTCCGGCGATCGACTCCGAGCCCTCCGTCGCGGCCGATGTCCCAGTCCAGGCCTTGGCGGGTCGCCTCATCTGGCGTTTCAGCGACATGCCGGGCTCGCTCGCGGCGCTCTGGAAGCCAGGAGTGCCCAACGTGATCACGACCGGAGCCGTCATGGCCTTCGAGAGCGCCCACGGACTGACCACTGATGGAGAAGCCGGCCCCACCGTGTGGTCGGAGCTTCTCCAAGCAGTCGCGCGGCGCCAGGTAACCACTTCTCCGTACGACTACGTCGTTGTCAGTCAGACCCTTCCAGAGACCGCTTCGGTTTGGCGCGACGGCCAGATCCTCTTCACCACGCTCGTGAACACCGGCATCGCAGTGGCGCCGACAGCGGCCGGCACCTACCCCGTCTTTGCCCGCTTCCTTGTCACTACGATGACCGGCAAGAACCCAAATGGGAAGCCTTACAAGGACCCCGGCATCCCATGGGTGAGCTACTTCAACGGCGGCGACGCTCTCCACGGATACATCCGGGCGAGCTACGGCTTCCCGCAAAGCCTCGGCTGCGTAGAGATGACCTACGCGAACGCGGAGACCATGTTCCCACTCACACCACTCGGGACCCTCGTCACGGTCCTTTCGAGTCCGGCCCAGCCGCTTCGCCGATCAATCTAGGGCGGTCGCGATCCCCCAGCTCGCGTGCCACCGCTCGCCCTCTCGGAGCTCGATCAAGCTCGTACCGGTACGAAGAGCGTTCGGCGGACAGGTCATCGGCTCGATGGCCACAGCTCTCCGACGATCGGCTGGCTCGCCCAGGGTGTCGCCCGTGTAACACATGGCGTACGCGAACGCGGTGTCGGCCCAGATCTCCGAGTGCCGCCCCGGCAGGTCCAGGCGTGCATGCCAGCGGCCGTCATTCCCGACTGCCAAACCCGTATAGCAGTCGTCGAGCTCGAGCCCCCTGAGCGTCCGTCCGTCGAGGTCGAAGACCGAACCGGACACCGGCTCCTCACCGGTGGGCAGGCCGCGCTTGTCCAAGAGCAGTCGCCGCTGCGCCGACAGGCGTATCTCGGCCTCGTCGATGCCGCCCGGGCCTGCAAGGAGGTACGGATGAAAGCCGAGCCCGAAGGGGGCGATCCCACTCCCCGCGTTCGTGACCCGGCAAGCGACCTCGAGCCCGCCGTCGCCGAGGGTGTAGTCGAGGTCGATCCGAACGCGGAACGGATAGGCCGGCTGCGGATGGATGAGACAGGAAAGCAACGCCCGGTCCGCGGAGCGCTCTTCGATCGACCAAGGCAGCCATCGCACGAAGCCATGGATCGCGTTGGACCGCTCTGGCTCGTTGAGCGCGGCCTGACCGACGATGTCCCCGAAGCGATATGAGCCGTCCTCGAGCCTGTTCGGCCAAGGGGCGAGCACCTGTCCCCGATCGCCAGATGAGATCTCACCTTCGGGATACTCCCAGATGACGGGCACCGAATCCGCCCTGAGCGAACGGAGCGTCGCACCGACCTCGGTTATCACTGCGTCGAGGTCGCCGTGAACAAGCACAATCTGCTCGCCTGAGGGCGGAAACATGGCGATATCGTACCTGCCAGCCCCCTCACGCTGCTCGTCTAACCGGCGGGCCGGAGACCGGCTCAAGTCTCGTCCAAACGAGCGATTCTGAAAAGGAGCGGGCGGGCATGCGGATTCTCGTGACCAACGACGACGGCTTCGACGCGCCCGGCCTCGCTGTCCTGGCTCGTGCGTTCGCCGAGGCTGGACATGACGTGCTCGTGGTCGCACCTCTAGCGGAAGCAAGCGGCTCAGGTGCCGGCATTGGTCCATTGCGCGCGATGGGGGGCGGTATCCACGTCGAGGCCGTCGCACCGGCTGGCCTCGGTGGAATCAAAGCACTGGCAGCGGATGCCCTGCCGGCACTGATCGTGATCACGGCCTGCCTCGGTGCGTTCGGACCACCACCGGACCTCGTCGCATCGGGCATCAACCCTGGTCGCAACGTAGGACGCGCGGTACTGCACTCGGGCACGGTGGGTGCAGCTCTCACGTCTGCCCAATTCGGCTTGAAGGGGCTCGCCACGAGCATCCAGGCCGGCTCGGTGCCGTCCCCTTATGAGACCTACGACGGCTCTCACACCCACTTTGAGAGCGCGGCTGCGCTAGCGGTCACGTTCGCCGCTCACCTCGAGCGAGCCCCCGCGCGCACAGTGCTCAACTTGAACGTGCCCAACCTTGCGCTCGGCGAGATCCGTGGCGTCCGCCGTGGGAGCCTCGCCACGTCCGGGCTGATTCTCGCGGCAGAGGCCGTCAAGGGCGGACCCCGGGTTCGATTCCACCTCGGCGTCTCACAGCTGGGCGACGGCGACGAATCGGACGAAACTTTGACACAGCTCGGATGGGCCGTGGTGACCCCGCTCGCCAGTGTCACCGAAGACCGGAGGCCGGAGGTCGGCGACATGGTGGCGACTGCGATGGGGTCCGCTTCGCGGTTCCTGGAGACGGCTCGCGGAGCCTCGAAATGACGATCCGGCCTTGGCGATCCCGCCCGTTACGGACGGCTTCTGGCAAGCCACCGAGGGCGACATTCTCCACTGGCATGCTGCTGCCAACAGGCGCGATCACCCAGTTGACAGACGGGTCGCGACGACCGTTGCTCACTGAGCGCGCCCATTGCAGGCCCATGGGACACGACCGCTGGCGCATCTAGTCACAACCGGAGCGGCCCCTTCCAGAGGGATTCCCGTCATCTCAATTGACGATAGATGCCATCTCGACTGTCTTGGCCACTTGCGCAAAGGACAGTCCTCTCGTATGGTTTCCGCCACACCAACTGTCAACGACGAGTGGTGCCGAAACGCTCGGTGACATCGCGCCGGGTTGGGTTAGGCACTTGCCTTCCCGCAGGCATGACTGGTTACCTCGGCGCCTGCGAGCCGAGCCGCGTGAGCGGCGTTGCTCGTCCCGACCTGCTCTCCTGATGGAGCGAAAAGGAGTCGCGACAACAAAGAAAGCAGGGCGAGACCCGTCTGCACCTCGTAGGAACGTTCCAACGTCCTGATCCGGCCAGCCCTTCCGGCACCGAGTCGCGAGTCGCATGCAAAAGACGGCCTGCCCGCATCAACGCATCCACCTGGAACCCACCGGGTTTTCGACACTCCAAGGAGGAGCAAGATGCGCAAGCACCCCCTGATCGCGCTCATCGCGTTCACTTTTGTTGCTGCATCCATGTTCATCGGCGCCGCTGGCGTCAGCAGTATCAACAACTCGGT
>PMZN01000123.1:0-3332 GCA_003170375.1 Acidimicrobiaceae bacterium
CAGGGCAAGGTGGACGCGTACTGCCACGCCACGATGCTCGCGGACGACGTCGTGGTGCTCGACACCGAGACCGGCTACGGTGACCAGTTGCTGCAGCGGCTCCGCCGCTTCCGCTTGCGCGTGAAGGCCGAGCTCGAGAGCGGGACCGTTCGGTGCCTCGAAGTCCGAGGGCCCGCTTCGGCGACGAGCTTCGCAGGTTCGGGCCTAGCGCTCGGGGCGATGCCTGCTGAGGCGCAAGCAAGCGGCCTGAGCGATGGTTGGATCATTGCAGTCTCGATGACGTGGCCCGGCTTTGAAGGCTTTGACGTGCTGGCCGGGGCCGGCGTGCCCGGCTGGCCACCGCTGGAGGTACCACTGGGCGACCCCGCGGCGTTCGAGGTGGCACGCATCGAGGCGGGCGTGCCGGCAATGGGTCGTGAGCTCACCGAGAAGACGATCCCACAGGAAGCGGGCAGCCTCGTCGAGCACGCCGTGAGCTTCACGAAGGGCTGTTACACCGGTCAGGAGCTCGTCGCCCGCCTCGAGGCGAGGGGCGCCAAGGTGGCGCGGCGGCTCCGAGGCGTCGTGCTGGATCCGGCCGGTGAGGGCCTCGACGATGCGACTCTCGTCTTGGCCGACCGCGAGGTCGGGCGCCTCACGAGCGTTGCCTGGTCGCCCCGGTTTGCTGCGCCCGTCGCTCTCGCCTATGTGCGCCGCGACGTCGTGCTCCCGGAAGTGGCCAAGCTGGCGCCGGGCGGTGCCGGCGCGGAGATTCGAGAACTCCCTCTCTAGATCGGATAGACAGAGACCGTGGCAGCGATCCCACTGGCGGTTCTTGCGGCCCTGTGCAACGCGCTGACGACGATCTTCCAGCGGCTCGGTGTCGAGACGGCTCCCGACGCCCGCCTTCGCGGCTTCAAGCTGTTGCGTCATGCTCTGAAACGTCCAATCTGGTACGTGGGACTCGTCGCGATGATCGGATCGTTCCTGTTTCAGGCCACCGCACTTGGCTTCGGCTCGCTCAGTGTCGTCCAGCCTCTCATGGTCACCGAGCTCGTCTTCCTTGTCATCATCTTGCGCGTGTCGTTCGGTTCGCCGCTCGGTTGGCGTGAGGCGATCGGGACGGTGCTGACCGTGGCGGGTCTGGCCGGCTTCCTCGCGATGAGCAACACGGGTGGAGGGACCACGTTTCCCACGACAAGTGGATGGGTGATCGTGATTGCCGTCTGCGTCGCGGCGACCGCGATCTGTGTGGCCTGCACGCGCCTCAGATCGCGGTCGTCGCGGTCTTGGCGGTCGGCATGGTTCGGGGCGGCGGCGGCGATCTCGTTCTCGCTGAGCGCCGCGTTCACGAAGGCCACGACGATCCTGTTCTCGAACGGCTTCTGGCAGATCTTCGAGCACTGGGAGCCCTACGCCATCATCGTCGCGGGGCTCGCCGGTCTCGTGCTCACCCAGGATGCCTTCCACGCCGGTCCGATCACGGCTTCCCAGGCCACGCTGACGATCGTCGACCCGATCGTGAGCGTCGTGATCGGGGTCGGCCTGTTCGATGACGACCTGCGTGGCGGGATGGGTGCCCTCGCCTTCGACGCCGCGGCGCTTCTTGTCATGTGCGTCGGACTGTTCGTGCTCACGCAGTCGCCGCTGATAGCCGGGTCAGCCGCCGAGGAGCATCTCGGGAGATCCCGGCTCGCCCACAGCCAGCGCAAGGTCCGGGAGGTTTCCCGAAGCGGCCGGTAGGCTCACGTTGGTGGCCACATATCTCGACCGCATCGGGGCGTGGCACCGTGATGTCGCGTCCGCCGACCGGCGCGACCTCAATGACCTCGCAGCGAGGGCCCGCGCTGCGCCACCGCCCCGCGACTTCACCGAGGCCCTGCAGGCCCACGGGGCCAANNAGGTCGCCCAGGCGTTCGAGTCGGGCGGAGCGTCCTGCCTGTCGGTGCTGACCGACGGTCCTCACTTCGGCGGTAGCCCTGAGGACTTGAAATTGGCCCGCGCCGCGGTTGGGCTTCCCGTTCTGCGCAAGGACTTCACGGTCTCGGCGGCCGACATTTACGACGCCCGCATCATGGGCGCCGATGCGGTGTTGCTCATCGTTGCGCTGTTGGACGACGGCGAGCTGGCGGAGCTGCACCAGATCGCAGGAGGTCTGGACATGGCTGCCCTCGTCGAGGTCCATGATGAGGACGAGCTCGAGCGGGCGCTCGAGATAGGGGCGACGCTAGTGGGTGTGAACCAACGCGACTTGCACAGCTTCGAGGTGGACAGGACACGGGCTGAGCGCGTGGCACGTCATGTTCCTGGCGGCGTGTTGAAGATCGCCGAGTCCGGCGTGGAGTCGGCGGCCGATGTTGCCGCGCTGGCGCGGGCGGGGTTCGACGGCGTTCTGGTCGGCGAGGCGCTGCTGCGCTCGCGCGATCGGCGGGCCGTCACCGCGGGGCTCTTGGGCCGGACCGTGCCATGTGGGTGAAGATCTGCGGGATCACCAGCGAGGAGGACGCCCTGATAGCGGTGGCAATGGGGGCTGACGCCGTCGGCTTCGTCTTCGCTCCTTCGCCCCGCCAGATGAGCCCGAGCGCGGTCGCTGCCATCACTCGGCGGCTTCCTCCCGAGATCTGCACCGTTGGGGTCTTCCGCGATGAGGAGCCCCGCCGCGTCGTGGAGATTGTGAACCGTTCCGGGCTCGATGCTGCTCAGTTGCACGGGAACGAGACGTTCGAGGACTGTGGGTACGTCTCGGTTCGAGTGCCCCTTGTCATCAGGGCGTTCCCGGCAGGGGACAACCGGCTTGCGCGGGCGGCCGAGTACGGCGCGGACATCGTTCTGGTCGACGCCCCGTCACCAGGATCGGGCAAGGTCTTCGACTGGCGCCTTGCAGAGGGTGCGCCGAAGGGTCGCCGACTGGTTCTGGCCGGAGGCCTCGATCCGGACAACGTGGCCGACGCGATTCGCAGGGTCCACCCTTGGGGTGTCGACGTCTCGTCGGGCGTGGAAGCGAGCGTCGGCAAGAAGGACGCTCGACGGGTGCGGGCTTTTGTGCAGGCCGCCCGCGCTGCGGAGCCCGAGCCCTACGACACCGACGACGCGGGCCCCTATGACTGGCAGGAGGACGGTTGAGCTTCATCGGCGAGCTGATGCGCGGCCCGGAGCGAAAGGGACGCTTCGGCGAGTTCGGCGGACGGTTCGTGCCAGAGGCGCTCGTGCCGGCTTGCGAGGAGCTCGAGGCCGGCTTTGAGTCCGCTTGGGCAGATCCGGCCTTCCGTGGGCGTTTGGACGATCTCCTGGAGCACTATGGGGGCCGTCCGACGCCGGTCACCGAATGCAGGCGGTTGAGCGAACGCCTCGGC
>PMZN01000123.1:3359-5251 GCA_003170375.1 Acidimicrobiaceae bacterium
GCCGCCTCATCGCCGAGACGGGAGCCGGTCAGCACGGTGTTGCCACCGCCACGGCGGCCGCACTGCTCGGCCTCGAGTGCCTCGTCTACATGGGTGCTGTCGATGTCGAGCGACAGGGCCTGAACGTGTTCCGCATGGAGCTGCTCGGTGCTGAGGTGCGTGCGGTGGAGTCGGGGAGCCGGACGCTGAAGGACGCCATCAACGAAGCCCTGCGCGACTGGGTTGCAACGGTCGAGACCACGCACTACTGCATAGGGTCGGTCATGGGCCCACATCCGTATCCCTACATAGTCAGGGAATTCCAGCGCGTGGTCGGGGACGAGGCTCGCGCCCAGTGCTATGAGCTACTCGGTTTCGATCCCGATGTCGTGGTGGCCTGCGTCGGAGGTGGCTCGAACGCGGCCGGCACGTTCGCGGGATTCGTCGACACCGGTGCGCGGCTCGTGGGCGTCGAGGCGGCGGGAGGTGCCGCGATGAGCAACGGAGTCCCCGGTGTCGTTCACGGGATGCGGTCCAGGTTCCTGCAGGACGAGGACGGTCAGATCCTCGAGGCAAGTTCGATATCTGCCGGTCTGGACTACCCCGGGATCGGCCCCGAGCATGCCCATCTTGGAGCCGTCGGAAGGGCCGAGTATCCCTCGGCGGAGGATTCAGAGGTGCTCGCGGCCTTTCGCCTGTTGGCCGAGGCCGAAGGGATCATCCCCGCTCTGGAACCGGCTCATGCCCTCGCATGGGTTATCAGAGAAGCCGGGAAGTCGATCCCGGAGGGCTCAGCGGTGCTGATGACGCTGTCTGGCCGGGGGGACAAGGACGTGGCACTGGTGCGAAAGCTCACCCGGTGACGGCCGCCACGACCGTGGCCCGCGGCGTCCTCGAGAAGGCGCTCAGAGATCGCCGAGACGCCGGGCGCAAGCTGCTCATCCCTTATGTGACCGGGGGGCTTGGGCGCGACTGGGTGGAGGTTGTGCGGGCGATCGGTGCCGCGGGAGCCGACGCGATCGAGATCGGGATCCCGTTCTCGGACCCGGTCATGGATGGGCCGATCATCCAGCGGGCTTCGGCCGAGGCGCTCAGCTCTGGAGCGACACCGTCCGGGATCATCGCGGCCTTGGCACATGCGGACGCGGGTGTCCCGCTCGCCGTGATGACCTACTACAACATCGTGCTGAGGGCGGGTCACCGCCGGATGGCCAGGGAGCTCGCAGATGCGGGGATCTCTGGCGCCATCGTGCCGGACCTCCCGATCGACGAGCTCGACGGCTGGGGAGAAGAAGCGAGCAGCGCCGGGATCGAGACCGTGCTGCTGGTCGCACCGACAACACCGAGAGACCGTCTGAAAGCCATCTGTGCCCGGTCGCGTGGTTTCGTCTATGGCGTCGGCGTCATGGGTGTGACGGGCGAGAGGGAGTCGGTGGGAGCCACCGCGCTGACAGTCGCCGCGCGCTGCAAGGAGGAGACGGACATCCCGGTGCTCATCGGCGTCGGGATCTCCAATCCGGAGCAAGCTCGAGAGGTCGTCGTTATAGCAGATGGCGTAGTGGTCGGATCGGCGCTCGTCCATCGGCTCCTCGGGGGCGCCGGCCCTGAAGGCGCGGCTGCATTCGTGGCGGAGCTTCGGGCGGCAATCGACCGCTGAACTTCAAGCCGAGCCGGTCGACCGTCTTCGCCGGGACCTCGGAGGCCCAACAACTCCGGGACTTTTCGGCACGCCTGGCTGTCTGGCGGGTCCGGGGAACCGGGATGTTCTCCCCCCTGCGTCACCTAGGGTGAAAATTGTGGTCTAATCGTAACGTGAGTGCGGCCGCAGTCGCGACCAAGCCGGTCGTCGGGGCTATGGTGCGGGAGACCGAATTCCACGCCGTGGTCACGCTCGGGCTTACCAAGCGCTTCGG
>PMZN01000123.1:5289-9890 GCA_003170375.1 Acidimicrobiaceae bacterium
CGTGCGTATCTCCCCCGCGTCGGCGCCCTCATCGAGGGACCCACCTTCTATCCGGCGTTGTCGGGACGCGAGAACCTGATGGTGCTCGCACGCCTGGGCGGCATCAAGACCAAGAGGGTCGACGTGGTTCTGGAGCGAGTGGGTCTCGGTGCGCGCGGCCTCGATCCGTTCAGGACCTACTCGCTCGGCATGCGCCAGAGATTGGGAATCGGTGCCGCATTGCTCCCCGGTCCGGAGCTGCTCGTTCTCGACGAGCCCACGAATGGCCTCGATCCCCACGGGATCGCCGAGATTCGTGCCATGCTCCGGTCGTTCGCGGACGACGGCATGACGGTGTTCGTGTCCTCGCACCTGCTCTCCGAGATCCAGCAGATCTGCGAGCACCTCGTCGTCATCGAAACTGGCCGGCTGATCTTCCAAGGAGGCGTGGAGGAGCTTCTGGCGGCCCGCGCTCCCGAGCTGATCGTGCGTACCGAGAGCCGAGAGGACGCGATGCACCTGTTGCAGCTGGTGAGCAGCATCGGCCGGAGCGCTCACATGGTCGGCGACAACGGGAGCACGACTATCGAGATAGCCGCGGATTGCAGCTGGGCCGGCGATCTGAACCGTCTTGCGATGGCAGACGGCATCACGCTCGTTCATCTCTCCGAACGGCGCTCCACCCTCGAGGAGGCGTTCTTCGAGATCACCCGGAGCTGTGCCGGACAGACGGTTCGGGAGAGCGACGCTCCTCGCGGAGCGGGACGCTCTGATCGCGCCGCGGAGGCCCGAACGTCAGAGGCAGGACGGCCATGATCTGGAGGTCGTTCGAGAGTGAATGGGTGAAGATGCGCCGTAGGCGGCTCTGGTACGGCAGTTACGGTGCCATCACCGCGGTCGTCGTGTTGACGACGATCGTGACGATCGCCGGCGCGCTGCACCATCCTGATGCCCGAGGTGATCTGACCCTTGCCCAGTTGGCCCACGCCTCCGGGCTCAGCCAGGGACTTACCCAGTCGGGGGTTCTTCTGGGCGCGGTCTCGTTCTCCATTGCTGCGTTCCAGTTCGGTGGCGAGTTCGCCCAAGGGACGCTGCGCAACCTCCTCGTCCGTCAGCCGCGCAGGAGCGTGCTGATGGCGGGCAAGTGCCTGGCGGTGCTCACTTTCCTCATTGGTGCGGTCGTGGTGGCGACGATGGTCGCGATCTGTGCCGCATTCGTGATGGCGCACCTCCGTGGCATCCCGACGAGCGAGTGGACTTCGGGTACGGGGATGGGCGACCTCGGGATTCTGCTCGGAGACCTTGCCATCTCAGCCTGCGGATTTGCGATCATCGGCATGATCGCCGGCGTACTGCTCCGGTCGTCAGTGATCGCGATCGCGGCGGGCCTCGCCGTCTTGCTCCCTGTCGAGACGATCCTCACCGACGCGATCCCAGGCACGGCGCGCTGGCTGCCGGCGCAACTGCTCGAGGCCATCGCCCAGGGTGGGTCGGCCACGGCGCCCTTCGGGGCTGCTTTGATGACCGTGTCGGCGTATGTGCTGGGCGCCGTTGTGATCGCGATGCTCGTCTTCGCGCGTCGGGACGTGACTGCCTGAACGCCGTGTTCTTCTGAGACACGCAAACGCGCCATCAGGGGTATCGACGCCGAGGGTCTTAGAATTGCATAGATACTCGTAGGACTGTATCATCATGCTATGCGGATCGGAGTCGCCGGGGCGTCGGGTTACCTCGGAGCCGAGTTGTTGCGTCTGCTGGCGGGCCACCCGAGCTTGGAGGTCGCCGTGGCGCAAGCCGACACTTCGGCGGGGATTCAAGTGGCAACGCTCTATCCGAACCTCGCCCCTGGGTATCGCGACCTGGTGTTCTCCCCGCTCGATCCAGCCGGCTTGCACGGTCTCGACGCCGTCTTCATCGCCCTCCCGTCCGGTCGGTCTCAGGACTTGGTTCCGGCGCTGGCACGGAGCGTCCCGCTCGTCGTCGACCTGGGTGGCGACTTCCGCCTTCGGGACCCGTCGCTCTACCCGGTGTGGTACGGGTTCGAACACCGGGCTCCGGAGCTCCTCGGCCGGTTCGTCTACGGGCTGCCGGAGCTGTTCCGGCACGAGCTTGCCGGCGCCCCGCTCGTCGCGGCACCGGGGTGCTACGTCACTGCAGCCACGCTCGCGCTCGCTCCCTTGGTGAAAGAAGGCCTGATCGAGCCGACCGGGGTCATCGTGGATGCGGCGAGCGGAACTTCGGGCGCCGGGCGTTCACCGTCGGCGGACATGCACCATCCGTTTGTAAACGAGAGCTTCTCTGCCTATGGGCTCATCAACCACCGCCACACCCCCGAGATGGAGCAAGCGATCGGGGCGCAGATCCTGTTCACGGCACACCTAGCGCCGATGACACGAGGGATCCTCGCCACCTGCTACGGCCGAGCCGTCGATGGGCACTCCGGATCGCGTGCCCTGGAAGCGCTCCAGGACGCCTACCATGACGAACCTTTCGTCCAGGTGAGCGCGGTGCCGCGTCCGACTCGTGACACCTATGGCTCCAACACGGTCCAAGTCACCGCCCGCTACGACGACCGAACCGGGCACGTCGTGGCTCTGGCTGCGTTGGACAATCTGGTCAAAGGGGGCGCGGGACAGGCGATCCAGGCGGCGAACCTCGCCCTCGGCTTGGAAGAGACTCTCGGGCTGCCCACGATTGGCCTGGTGCCGTGACGGTTCTATCGCCACGCGGTTTCGTGGCATCGGCGACCGCGGCCGGCATCAAACCCGACGGACAGCTCGATCTCGCGCTCGTCGCGACCGAGGACGCTCGGCCCGTGCCGGTCGGCGCGGCGTTCACTTCGAATCTCCTGGCGGCTGCGCCGGTACAGGTCTGCCGTGCCCACCTCGCCGAAAGCGGCGGCCTCTCGGCGGGGATCATCCTGAACAGCGGCTGTGCAAACTCGGCGACCGGCCCGGAGGGCCGCCTTGCAGCTGAGCTCACTTGTGATCTCGCCGCCCGCGCGCTCGGCGTGCGCCCCGAGCACTTCCTGGTCTGCTCGACCGGGACGATCGGCACGCGCCTGGCCGGGGAGCGAATCGAGGCGGCGCTGCCGCTGTTGATGGGTGGGCGAGGCTCATCGCCGGATCATGCGGCTGCCGCGGCAAAGGCGATCCTCACGACCGACACCAGGACCAAGGAGGTAGTGGTCGAGGCGAGTGGCTTCATGGTCGGTGGCATGGCGAAGGGTGCCGCGATGCTTTCGCCGAACATGGCGACGATGCTCGCCGTGTTGACGACCGATGCGTCGTCGTCACCGCAGGCACTGCATGCGGCTCTTGCCAGCGCAGTTGGGCACTCGTTCAACGAGATGACGGTGGACGGCTGCACGTCCACGAACGACTCGGTAATCGTGATGGCAAGCGGTGTCGGGCCTGAAGTGGAGGTGGAAGCGCTGACCGAAGCGCTCACAGCTGCGTGCGACGATCTTGCGTTGCAGATGGTTGCCGATGCCGAGGGCGGGACGAAGGTGGTTCGGGTCCGCGTCGTCGGGGCGCCCGACGGCGACTCGGCACGGCGCGCCGCCCGTCGCGTCGCCGAGAGCCAGCTCGTCAAGAGCTCTTGGTACGGCGAGGACCCGAACTGGGGCAGGGTCGTCAGCGAGCTCGGGTCGGCAGGGACGCCTTTCGAGCCCGATCGCGTCTCGGTCGCATACGGCCCCGTGACCGTCTGCAGAGACGGGGTGGCCGTCGATCACGACGAGGAAGCGATTCGAGGCGTGCTGAGCGCCGATCAGTTCGAGGTCACCTGCGACCTCGGCCTTGGCCGATGCTCCGCCACGGTGATCAGCGCCGACCTCACGCCGGCCTACGTCGAGCTCAACATGGGACTGTCGTGAGCCAGGTCGAACTGCCAGCGCCCGTCAAGGCTGCCGTGCTCTGCGACGCGCTGCCCTACATACGACGCTTTGCGGGCCGCACCGTCGTGGTCAAGTACGGCGGCAACGTGTTGACGGCCGTTGACGGCTCTGCGGCGCCCATTCTCCCCGTAACCACCGGGCCGGACGGCCGGGAGGCAAGCGGCCGGGAGACCGAGGCTCTCAAGCGATTTGCGGAGGATGTCGTCCTGCTGCGGTCGATCGGGATCCTCCCGGTCGTCGTCCACGGCGGAGGCCCACAGATCGGATCGCTCATGAAGCGGCTCGGCAAAGTGCCCGAGTTCCGCGACGGCCTGAGGGTGACCGACGCGGAGACACTCGAGATCGCCCGGATGGTGCTCGTCGGCAAGGTGAACCGCGACATCGTCGGCATGATCAACGTCCATGGGCCGCTCGCCGTCGGGCTTTCCGGCGAGGACGCCGGGCTCATCACCGCGACGGCTCGCGATCCTCAGCTCGGCTACGTCGGCGATGTCGGCGCCGTAGACCCGTCCATCATCCATCGCCTTGTCGCCGAGGGCCTCGTGCCCGTCATCGCCACGATCGGTTCGGACCGGGCCGGTCAGGCTTACAACATCAACGACGACACGGTCGCGGGAGCAATCGCCGAGACGCTCAGGGCCGAGAAACTTGTCTTTCTGACCGACGTGGAGGGCATCCGCTCGAGCTCGGACGACCCGGCGACGCTGCTTCACCGGCTCAGTGC
>PMZN01000160.1:0-3479 GCA_003170375.1 Acidimicrobiaceae bacterium
GGGCCGATCGCGTCGAGGTCCACCTCCACCAGGCAAGGTCTCCGGTCCTCTAGCGGGTAGCTCCATGGTCCAGTTCTCGGTATTCGGCCCTTGAAAGCGCGTCCCGATCGCCACGAGCAGGTCTGCCTCGCGGCAGAGGGCTCTGACGTCAGGGTCCCAGGAGAGGTTGCCGATGCACGATGCATCGTCCTCTCGAGTTGGCCCCCCATGGCGTTCGCGGCTCCCGGACCGGTCGAGGTCAAGCACACACCGAGCCGGCCGGTCGTCCGCGCGAATCCGGCTGTCACGCCTGATCGCGTCGTAAATCGGGAGATTGTGGACACTCGGGATGCCGAACACGACCTCGACTCCCGACCGCGCGAGCACGTCCACGACCACGTCGCCACCTGTCCGCTCAGTCATCTCGCTCTTGTCCTCAGATTCACGTCGGTAGGGATCACCGGCTGGCAATACACCCCCCAGGTAGCCTCGCTTTGATGGATGATCCCTCCCGGACTCCCGACTTCAGTTTCGTCCACGCGGCAGACCTGCATCTTGATACGCCTTTCAAAGGCATCGGTTCGACCGCTCCACACGTGGCCGAACAGCTTCGTGAAGCCTCGCTCGCCGCGTTCGACTCCCTCGTCGACTTGTGCCTGGAGCGGCGCGTCGCTTTCCTCGTGGTCGCCGGCGACATCTATGACGGGCCCGAACGCGGGCTTCGGGCACAGATGCGGTTCCGCGACGGCCTCGCCCGCCTGTCGACCGCGGGCATCTCCAGCTTCGTCGTGCACGGCAACCACGACCCGGTCGAGACGGGGTGGTCCGCCCTTGGTGGTCCATGGCCGGAACGGGTCACGGTCTTCGGCACTGGAACCGTCAAGGCGGTTCCCGTCGAGGTCGACGGGAACCCTCTGGCCACTGTGCAAGGCATCAGCTTCGCTCAGCGCAGCGAACGGGAGAATCTGGCGCTGAGGTTCGCTCATCGCGCGGGGCCGGGTGTCCAAGTAGGCGTTCTTCATTGCAACGTGCAAGGTGCGGCCTCCGGCTACGACGACTACAGCCCGTGCACGCTCGACGACTTGCGGAGCATCGGCCTCGACTACTGGGCGCTCGGCCACGTGCACGCGCGAATGACCCTCTCGGGCCGCAGCGGCTCTGACGAGCCCTGGGTGGTCTACCCCGGCAACCTCCAGGCCCGCAGCCCCAAGCCGAGCGAACGAGGGCCGAAGGGTGCGGTGGTTGTTCACGCCAGCAGGGGGCGCGTCACAGACATCGAGGCGGTCGGCTGCGACGTTGTGCGCTTTGATCTCGTAGAGCTCGAGCTCGGCGACATCGCCGATCTCGCCGAGCTGCGCGCCAAACTCGTCAGCGCCTCGCGGGATCGGCTCGCGTCTGCTGATGGGCGCTCGCTAGTTCTCCGCGGACAACTCGTGGGCCATAGCGAGCTGCACTTTGACCTCCGGCGGCCCGGAACGCTGGAGGACCTGCTGATCGCGCTGCGGGGCGACTTCGCCGAGGACCAGCCTTTCTGCTGGTGGGACTCCATCGACGACCGGTCGGGTCCGGCCGTCGACCTCGATGCGGCTCGGGCCGGATCAGACTTCGCCGCCGATCTGATCGCTCTAGCCGACCAGCTCGGTCTAAGCCTCGCAACCGATCACGGTGCATTGGAAGACCTCGCGGCTGAGCTCTCCGAAGGTCTCCCCGGAGCACTGAGAACCCGGCGCGCCCTCGAACGACTGCTGGCCTCGCCGAGCTTGCCAACAGTCGAGCTCATCGATCGAGCCCTCATGCTCGCGCTCAGCGAGCTCGAGGGCGACAGGCGCTGAGGCGGGCTGGAGTCGCCATGCGCATCGCGGGCTTCCACATCGACGGCTTCGGAGGGCTGGCCGATCTCGGGATCGACGACCTCTCCCCGGGTCTCGTGATCGTGAGCGGGCCGAACGAAGCCGGCAAGTCGACGCTGCTCGACTTCCTCACCNNCTGTTCGGCTTTCCCAGCCGTCGTGACAATCCTCGATTCCGCGCGCCGGTCCGAGGCGGACGCCACGGCGGCCAGCTCACACTGGCCGAAGGCCCTGGCAGCGAGCCGGACAACGACCGGCAATGGCGAATCGAGCGTTACGCCGGCCCGCACAAGCCGGTCAGCATCCGGCGACCCGATGGAGGTCCGGCATCCGAAGAGGACCTGCGCAGGGCACTCGGCGGCGCAGACGAAGCGCTGTTCCGGGCGGTGTTCGCCGTCGATCTGACCGAGCTCGGAAGCGCAGAAGCCGTAACCCGAGACGATGTGAAAGAGCTGCTCTTCTCCGCCAGCATCGTCGGCCAGCGCCGGTCCGCAGCCCGGGCGATGAGCAGCCTTCACAGGCAACGCCTCGAGCTGGCTCGCTTACGACAGGGCGACGCTTTGGCCAACCGTCTGCTGGCCGAGCTCGAGAGCGTTCGCCGCAGTCTCACTGAAGCGAGCCGCGAAGCCGCCGGCTACCCCGCACGACAGGTGGAGCTGTCGCGCTTGGAACGCGAGGTGGCCCAAGCGCGCGAGGAAGCCGATCGGAACGATCGCCGGATACGAGACCTCGACCTGCTGGTCCGGCTGTGGGATGTGCTCGAGCGCAAGCGAACGGCCGAGCAGCGCCTAGCTTGCTGGAAGGAGCCCGAGCCGCTCACCGCTTGGCTCGAGACGCAAGCGACCGAGCTGCAGTCACTCAGATCGGCGTGCTCCGGGCACCTTGAGCGTGTGGGCCAGCTGGATGACCTGTACAACCAACGTCGCGGGATCGAGCAGTCCATTCAAGCGGCGATGGGTTCACTCGGCCCTGCTTGGGACCGTGACCGTGTTCGCACCAGTGATGGCTGGATCGGGCTCATGGACCAGGGGCGGCGCTTTCGTGTTGCGCTCGGAGAACGCGAGGCGAGTTGGCGCACGGCCCGCGCCCTGGCGGAGGACGCCGACACCGCTCCAGAGCTCGCCGGCCTTCCGGATCCTGACGGTGCAGCAGCGGCCGTCGCTCCTGCGACACCAGAGGTGGACCCGGAGCAGCAGGCGAGACTGGTGAGCGAGCTGCGCAAGAACCTCGCCGAGCAGCGCCTGCTGATCGCAGAACAACAAGCGAGCGAGCGCCGAGCAGGCACTTCTGCCGGCGCGCTCGGGGGCACGAGCGGCGTTTCGATCGCGCTCGTGGCCTTCGCCATCGTCGGGCTCTCAGTCGTCGCAGCCCTTGCACCTGGTGTATCGGCGGTGCGCATCCTCTGCGCGGTTCTCGCTGCGGCCGGGTTCGTGCTCCTGGCCGTCGCGATCGCAGCACGGCGACAGCTCTTCGTCGCAGCGCCGGCGGAAGAGACCGGCGTAGAGGCGGCCAACGAACGCGTCGTCGCGCGCGTGGCCGAGCTTGCCACCGCCCTCGGCCTGCCCGACACGCCGAGTGATTCCGACGTCGAGACGGCCGCGGAGACCATTGAAGCCGCTCGAGCCCTCGAGCGATCGCGCGAGGATGACCG
>PMZN01000160.1:3578-6288 GCA_003170375.1 Acidimicrobiaceae bacterium
ACTACGCGCGGAGGTCTCTGAATTCGAAGCTCGCCTCGCCAGGCTCTCAGCCGGGCTTCGCGAGCTCGGCAGTGGGGTCGAGTGGCTCGAAGTCGAACCGGCCCGCGCCCTCGATGAACTGTGCTCCTCTCTCGAGGAAGCGGTCGAGTTCCGAGCGACGAGGACCTCTCTACTGCAGGTGGTCGAGGAGGCGAGCGCAGAGCTGGAGCGCTCGTTAGGCCTGGGTCCTCAAGCGCGGCGTCTGCGGGCCGAGCTCGAGACCGGAGAGGTGCTCGTCTGGAACGAGGAGCAGGCAGGGCTAGCGCCTGCGCGATCGGAAGCTCGCCACCGTCTGGAGCAGCTGGTGCGAGCGCATCAGGACGCGTCGAAAGAGCTGCGGGATGTCGCCGGGTCGGCCCGGGTATCAGAGCTGGAGCAGACGCGGCTCGCGCTCGAGCAAGATCTCGAGGAGGTACTCAAGTCCTGGGCCATCCTCGGATGTGCCCGGCTGCTGCTCGAGCGAACTTTGAAGCGACATGAGCAGGAACATCAGCCCGCTGTGCTCGCTCGTGCGGGTGGTCGCTTCGCAAAGGTGACCGAGGGCCGCTACACGCGCTTGCTGCCGTCTGTAGGTGTCGAAGGTGGTCGCGAGGCCATCAGGGTCCTCTCCTCAGCTGGAGCCGAGATCGACGCCAGCAATCTGAGCCGAGGTAGCGTCGAACAGCTGTACCTCTGTNNCTCGACGATGTGCTGGTGAACTTCGATCCTGGGCGCGCAGTGTCGGTCGCGGAGGCGATCGCCGAGACTGCCGAGCACCATCAGGTGCTGTTCATGACCTGCCATCCCCACCTCGAGGAGCTCGTTCGCAGCGTGGTGCCTGAAGCCCAGGTACTGCGGCTGGAGAGGATCTGAGGACCGGCAGCCGGTCCGACTGCTGCCTCCGCCGGGCAGTCCCGCCGGGCANNGCCGCGTGTCTCGCTGAAGCTGACTCGTCTTCCGGCTCAGAAGTTCGTCGTGCAAAATGGCGGGCGCCGAACACTGAACATCCGGTCGGCGCGTCGCGCGGCTCCCTCGGTGCATTCCGCAATCCGGCCGACCTCTGCCATGCCTGCGAACGGGACACCTCCGAGGTACACAGCGCCCAACGCTTCTACCGGGAGGGCAAGGTCGGGCGCGGCATTGACGCGCTCTACCGTCCCAACCCCTCCGCGGTCGACCGAAAGGCGGAAACGACCGTCGTTCCACGGGCAGAACGGATCCTCCACCTCGATGACGAGGGTCGCCTCCTCCTCATATCGACGGCGGGCGAGCGCTTGCGCGACGTCCACCAGACGGACCCAGGTGCGATCCCCCCAACTTGCCATGCGAAGGTGCCGTTGGTCCTCGAGGAGATACCGCAAGGGCTCATCGACCGGACGGCTGCGGGTGCGCAGCTCCTCGGTGAGGTCGATGCCGAGCAAGTACCGCCACAGGGACGTGTAACTCTCGTCGCCCAGCGAGCACATCTCCTCCAGGAACACAGCGCGGCGCCAGTGGTCGGCAGGGTCGACCGCGGCCACGCGATAGACGGCATAGCCCTCGATGCGACCTGCTTGCTCATAACACACATAGAAACGGTGTCTCGCGTCCTCGCCCGCACCGTTCGGGTTCCCCAGCAACTCTGCCCATTCCCCGTGCGGGCGATCGAGCTCACCAACCCGGGTTGGCACGTAAGCGCCGTAGACGGCGGGGAACGCTTCAGCTGCCTGATCAAGCTCGACGAGCCGGACCGACCCGGAGCCGCAGCCCGGGCTCGAGTCCGTCGGTGTTGCGACCGGTGTCAGCAGTCGGGCAGGTCGCTTGTCGACCACATAGCGTGCGCCGAAGGTCGCGGGGCCGTAGCCGTAGCGTCCGTATATCCCTCCCTCGCTGGCAAAGAGGACCGCCAGGGGCTCATTGGCCGAACGGAGGTCGTCGAGCTGCCGACGCATCATCGAGGTGAGCATCCCGCGGCGGCGATGCGTCGGAGCCACCGAGACGTCCGTGACCGCCGCAACCTTGCACCGGACGAGGCCCGGCAGCGTCATCGGGACCACGTACGAACTGGTCGTGGCGACGAGATCCCCACTGTCGAAGAAGGCGAGCGATCGGTCGAGCTGTAGCTCTTCCGCCAAGCTCTCGAGCTTGTCCGGCGTGTAGCGACCACCGAACGCAGCCGCCTGACAGGACGCGAAGGCGTTGATCTCGTGTATCTCGATGGGTCGAAGCTCGAAGTCCGTCATTCTCTCGCCTCGGGCGCGCCGTCCTGGCGTCGCCATCAGCCGCTGAAGGGGTGGGGTTCCTGCTCGTTCGCGATCGTCTTGCGGATCATCTGAATCCGCTCCGCGGAGTGGTTGACGTCGCTGCCTTTGGCCTCGAAAAGCGCCCTGCGGTCCTCCTCGGCTTCCCGCTCGGCGCCGGCGTCCGCTGCAGCCAGGCGCGCCTCGATGCCCTCGGCGACGAGCTTCTCCGCCTCGGCGACCAGAGCCTCGACCATCTCGTCCTCGGGCACGACCCGCACGATCTTGCCCTTGATGAACAGGTGCCCCTTGTGGCGCCCTGCTGCAATCCCGAGATCGGCCTCGCGGGCCTCTCCGGGCCCGTTGACCACGCAACCCATCACCGCCACCTGAAGCGGCAGCGAGCGGGATTCCAACGCCTCTTGGGCCTGGCGCGCTATCTCGATCACGTCGATCTCGGCACGGCCGCAGGA
>PMZN01000160.1:6327-14112 GCA_003170375.1 Acidimicrobiaceae bacterium
CCCTTTATCAAACCGGCAGGAGGAGGTCCTGCCTCTGTGACACCGAGGTGAAGTGGATGATCGAAGGTCTCCGAGGCCAGCCTGTACGCCTCGATCATGAGCGGGACGTTGGACGCCTTCACGGAGATCTTGACGTCGTCGAAACCGACCTCATCGAAGTAGGCGAGCTCCATCCGTGCGGACTCGACAAGCGCCTCCGGCGTGGCGCCGCCGTACTTCTTGTACAAGCTGGGATGCAGCGAACCGGCATTCACGCCGATGCGGATCGGAACGCCGCGGTCACGCGCCTCGGAGGCGACAAGCTTGATCTCCTCGGGCTTGCGCAGATTCCCCGGGTTCAACCGGAGCCCGTGAACTCCGGCTTCGAGGGCCGCGAGCGCCATCTCGTAGTGGAAGTGCACGTCGGCCACGATGGGCACAGGCGAGCGGGGGACGATTACCGCGAGGCCTTCGGCCGCCTCCTGCTCGTTGCACGTGCAACGCACGATGTCGGCCCCGGCCGCGGCAAGCGCGTACACCTGGGCGAGGGTCCCCTCGGTGTCGGCCGTCTTCGTCACCGTCATGGACTGGACCGATACAGGCGCGCCGCCGCCAACTGGAACCTTTCCTACCTTTATCTGGCGGGTTTTGCGCCGTTCGGCCAACGTCGCGCCTGTTCTGGCCATCGATCGCCAGCTTAGCGGCGTGCCGTCGAGGGCCTCGGCCGCTCCGTCTGAACAGCTTGCGAGACCAGCCCGGGCCTCGTTGGTCGAGCCCGTTTCGTCGGCGAGCCCTTAGCCTCCAGGCAGTTGAGCCGGGTTGACGATGTTCATGTAGAGAGCGCCGAGCCCGATGAGCACGACGAAGAGCAGGAAGACGTAAGCGACCGGCATGAGCTTGGCGACGTCCGCGTGATAGCTGCGCCCTTTGCGGGAACGGGCCCGCTCGTAGATTGCGATCGCGACATGACCTCCGTCGAGGGGCAGCATGGGGAACAGGTTCACGATGCCGACAAAGAGGTTGATGGCGGCGAGCAGGTACAGCAGAGCGGCCACGTCTTGCCTGGCTGCTTGGGCACCGATTTGGACGGCCCCGACGATGGACAGGATCGTGCCTCCCCCTGATCCCTGCCCGGACGCTGCCGAGGATCCGGAGGCTTTGCTGTTCCCGGCCACGGCGACCTGGTGGGCGAAATTGCTGAGCCCGTGCAGGGAGAAGACCTGAGCCAGCCCGCTGAATGTCTGAGCGAACATGGAGCCGAGCTGCGAGCCGGCACGGCCGACCGCGGTCAACGGGCCGACCGACACGTTCCGCACATCGGTGAGCACGACGCCGACGACCCCTTTCGGCGGGCCCGAGGGGTTTGCAGCCTGGACACGCTGGCCGCCGATCACCTCGACGACATGGCGACCGTCAACCGGGGTGACCCGAAGGGTCAAGTCGTGGCCGTTGCGGTCCACGACGAAGGTAAGTGCGTCACCGGGGTGCTTGTTCACGAAAGTGATGAGCGAGTCCAGGCCGGTGACCTTGCGCCCGTCGACGGCCACGATCATGTCGCCGGGCTTCAGCCCCGCGCGTTGCGCAGGGCTGAGGCCCTTCGAGAACTGCCCGAGGCTCGAGATCGTCGGCGAGGTCACCGTCGGTGCCCCCGAGAAGGCGTACAGCGAGAACAACAGCACGAACGCGAGGATCACGTGCATGCCCGACCCGGCGAAGGCGACCAGGAGACGCCGGGGAAAAGATGCCTGGCGGTAGCTGCGCGCCTCGTCGGAGGGATCAACCTCCTCGAGCATCGTCATGCCCACGATCCGGACGTAGCCTCCGGCCGGAATCGCCTTGACACCGTACTCCGTCTCTCCACGCCGTATCGACCAGAGCCTCGGCCCGAAGCCCAGGAAGTACTGCGTGACCTTCATCCCGCTCCACTTCGCGGTGGCGAAGTGGCCGAGCTCGTGGAGCATGATCATGGCCACNNCACCAGCGCGAGCACCACGACGAGGACGGGCAACGCGTCGAACGCGATTGCGAGGACAAGGCCGGCAGCCACGACAGCAACCAGCCGCAACAGCGGCCCGAGCCCAGCCGCCCGCGATTGAGGCGCGAGCGGCACGCCAGGGCCCGAAGCGTCGTCCATCAGGACAAGTCTCTCGCTTCTTCGCCCTATCGAGTCGTCACGTCGCGCGCTCACGGAGGCCAACTGCACTCGCGGCCCGCACTCGGGCGAGCGCGTCGGCCTGCAGAACGTCCTCCACCTCAACCAGGTCCGTGGGCTCGTGAACCTCGAGCGTGTCTGCCACGACCTCGGCGATTGCCGCCCACGGAATGCGCCCGTCCAGGAAGGCCGCCACCGCGACCTCGTTGGCCGCATTCAGCCATGCCGGCGCGCTACCGCCCGCGCGCCCCGCCTCGTAGGCGAGCCGGAGGCACGGGAACGTCATGAGGTCCGGTGGCTCGAACTCGAGGTGAACTGGTGCGGCGAAGTCGAGCGAGCCATACGGGTGAGCGAGACGATCCGGATAGCCGAGCGCATAGCCGATCGGGAGGCGCATGTCGGGAGTCGAGAGCTGAGCGATCGTCGTCCCATCGCAGAACTCCACCATGGAGTGCACGATCGACTGGGGGTGAACTACAACCTCGATGCGGTCATAGTCGACGTCGAACAACTCGCGAGCCTCGATGACCTCGAGCCCCTTGTTCATGAGAGTCGAAGAGTCGATCGTGATCTTCGGCCCCATCTGCCAGGTCGGATGGGCGAGGGCGTCGGCCACCGTCACCGATGCGAGATCGGCCGCGGTCCTTCCCCGAAACGGTCCCCCACTTGCTGTGATGACGATTCTGGCCACTGCCTCCGGGCGGCCACAGGCAAGGCACTGGTGTATAGCGCCGTGCTCGGAGTCGACCGGGACGAGCTCGGCCCCCGGACTGGAGCGGGCGCGCTGGACCACAGGCGCGCCGGCCACCAGCGATTCCTTGTTCGCGAGAGCCAGCCGCCGTCCTCCCCGCAGCGCCGCGACCGTCACCCCGAGGCCCGCAAATCCGACGACGGCGTTCAGGACCACGTCGGCAGTCTCCACGAGCGAGGACAGCGCACCCGGACCAGCGCGTAGCTCGATGCCGGCAGGCAGCAGCTCGGCGAGCCTTTGTTCGAACGCGCTGTCGGCGATCGCGACGACTCCCGGGTGGAACTCCTCCGCCTGGGCCGCGAGAAGATCGACCGATCTAGCCGCCCCGAGCGCGCTGACGACGAAACGGTCAGGGGCCGACCGGAGCACATCGAGGGCCTGGGTACCGATCGAGCCCGTCGAACCGACAACGGCAACCCGCCTCCGCGAGTCGTCGGGGAGCCCGCGAGCGGTGGCCTGGACCGGCGTTGGCCGGTCCATGATCCCCGTCATCCCACGTGAGCCAGGCGAACGAAGCAATAGGCCGCCGGGAGGACAAAGAGCAGAGCGTCGATCCGGTCCAGCATCCCACCGTGGCCGGGCAGGAGCGACCCCATGTCCTTCACACCGAGGTCGCGCTTGATCATCGACTCGACGAGGTCGCCGCAAGGTGCGACCACTGCAACGATGAGGCCCAACACGAATGCCGTGCTGACGCGCCAGGGGTGGATCTGGCTCGTGATGCCTGCCGACGCCCCGATCGCGACGACGCAACCGCCCACCAGGCCCTCCCAGGTCTTGTTCGGGCTCACCGACGGAGCGAGGCTGTGCCGTCCAAAGCGGCTGCCGACCACATAACCTCCGATGTCGTAACCGGCGGCGGCGATGATCGCGCCCAGCATGAACGCGATCCCGTGACGATTCGGGAAGATCCTCGGGTCGACCAGGAGCCCCGCGAATGCGGCCAGCACTCCTGTCCAGCCAAACGCGAGGACGGTCACAGAAAGGTTGGTGAGCGGCGAACGGCGCGTGATCCCGGCGAGGTACCAGACCATCGCGACCACGATGAAGATCACGAAGGCGAGCAAGATCGCGTCAGGCCCTCTGAAGTACGCCGCGACGATCACTCCCGGCACGGCCAGCAGGCCGAGCAAGGTGGCCGGCCGATACCCGGCGAGGCGCAACGAGTTGTAGAGCTCAGCTGCCGCGAGCGTCACGGCCACAACCACCAAAGCGAGAACCGCAGGAGGGCCGGCGAAAAAGCACAGGAGCAAGACGGCGGCGAGCACGACGCCGGTCAGGGTGGCGACGACCGGGTTACGGCCAGCCGCGACGTTGCCGTCCCTCGCAACCGCGACGGACCGTTGTGCGCGACGGCGGGCTCGGCGTGCAACGTGTCGCCGCCGCTGGACAGGCGCTGCCGCAGCCTCCTCGGAGTCATCGGGGAGGGTTACTGCCGCGGGGGCGTCCCGTGCTCCACCAGGTGCCTCAGGCACATCAACGAGAAGCGGCACCGGTTCGGCGAGCGGTGAAGGTGTATCCGCGGCTCGTGGCATCTGCGTCGAAGGATCAGGGGCCTCGTTGCGGGCGATCCAGGAAAGCTCGCCGTCGTCGTCGAGGAAGTCGTATGCGAAGGGGTCGTCGGACGACGACTCCTCCGATGCCGTGACACCGAGGCCACCACTGGCGAGGTCGGAAAGGACAGCGTCGCTGTCGTTCCAGTCTTCCTGACGTTCGCGCCACACGGGTCCCCCGGGCGGTGTAGGTGGCGGGCCACCCCGTTCCACCGCTGCCTCCTGCTCGAGGTCCAGGAGTACCCGAGGAACCTGCAAGGTAGGCGGGTCCGTCCAGTCAGGAAGCTCGTAGGAAGCAAGCACTTCCGCCCCCGATGGTGAGTCTGAGGCTTGTGGAGCTACGTCGGAGCTCGCCGACCCCGAAGCGTTCTCGACCGGTTCGGAGCGAGGGCGCGCCACTGCTTCGGTCGACGGCACCAACCCGGCCGCGATCCCGGCCTCGACGCCGGCAATCCGAGCCCGTTCGGTGACCGGCTCGCCGGTCCCTTGAGGCTCTTGTCCCTCCTCCACAGTTCCTCCCTCGCAGGTTCCCCTGGTACCGGCGGCATCGTCTTCACGTGCCACGGCATCAAAGGCTCCCGGCGTGGCGGCGGCTAGGTGCCGGACCGCCGATGCTCAGAGCTCGAGCAACTCCCGTTCCTTGTGGCTCAACAGCCTGTCGATCTCCGCGATCTGCTCGTGGGTCAGGTTCTCCAACTCCTTCTCGGCCCGATCGAGGTCGTCCGAAGAGATGTCGCCCTCTCGCTCCAGCGCCTCGAGGTCGTGCCGAGTCGCACGACGGACGTTGCGCACGGCGACTCGTCCTTCCTCGGCTCGATGCTTCACGATCTTCACGAACTCCTTGCGCCGCTCCTCGTTGAGCTCTGGGAACACCAACCTGAACACCTGCCCGTCGTTGGACGGGTTGATGCCGAGATCGGAGCTGATCAGCGCCCGCTCGACAGCCTTCATCGCGCCCTTGTCATACGGGTTGACCACGAGAACGCGGGGCTCGGGCACGCTGAATCCAGCTATCTGCTGTAAGGGGACTTCACTGCCGTAGTAGTCCACCCTGATCTTCTCGACGAGCGCCGGCGACGCCCGGCCAGTCCGGACCATTGCGAAGTCGGCCTTGGTATGTTCGACCACCTTGTGCATTCGTTCGCCGCTGTCGGCGAGCGCGGCTTCGATGAGCGCTTCGTCAGTCACCTGATCAGCGTACCTATCCGCTCGCCCACCAGGGCAGCTCGAATGTTGCCTTCCTTCATGAGATCAAAGACGAGGATCGGGATCCCGTTGTCACGGCAGAAGGTGACGGCAGTGTGATCCATGACCCGCAGGTCTCTGGACACGACCTCCAGGAACCCGATCTCGTCGTAGCGGGTGGCGTTCGCGTCGCAGCGAGGGTCGGCACTGTAGACCCCGTCCACTCCGGAATGGGTTCCCTTCAAGATCGCGTCGGCCTCGATCTCGGCAGCCCTCAATGCGGCAGGGGTGTCCGTTGTGAAGTAAGGGTTTCCCATCCCCGCAGCGAAGATCACGACGAGGCCCTTCTCCAGGTGGCGGATGGCGCGACGCCGGATGTAGGGCTCGCAGACCTCGGCCATGTGAATGGCAGACAACACCCGGGTCGGGCAGCCGGCGTGTTCGAGCGCGTCCTGCAACGCAAGGGCGTTGATGACCGTGCCGAGCATGCCCATGATGTCCGAGGTTGCACGGTCCATTCCTTGGCCGGCCCCAGTGGTGCCTCGCCAGATGTTGCCGCCACCTACGACGATCGCGATCTGAATGTCCAGCTCGCTCTGGGCACTGCTGATCTCCTTGGCGAGGCGCCCGACGGTCGACGCGTCAATGGTCTCGTCGGACAACGAGCTTGCCAAGGCCTCGCCGGAGAGCTTCAGCACGACCCGGTGCCATCGAGGCCGAGCTCCTCCAACTTCGTCGAGCGCCACTTCGGTCACAAGTGCCGCGCCTCCCCGCTCACGAGCCGACGACGGCTTGAGCAAAACGGAGCAACTGCGCACCGCCGAGGAGCTGCCCGATCGTGTACTGCTCGTCCCGGACGAACGGTTGCTCGAGCAGGACGCGCTCTTTGTACCAGCCCTGGAGCCGGCCTTCGACGATCTTGTCCAACGCGGCCGGAGGCTTGCCCTCGTTGCGCGCGATCGCCGCCGCAGTCTGGCGGACGTCCTCGATCTGCTCGGCAGGGACGTCCTCACGCCTCAGGTACTCCGGACGGGCGAAGGCAATGTGGAGAGCGATGTCGTGAGCGAGTGTCTCGTCGGCCCCTGATACCTCCACGAGCACAGCGTTCACGCCGCGACCGTTCTGCAGGTGAAGGTAGCTGCCGATGATCGCGGACTCGGGAGCTTCGAAGCGGACGGTCTGGCCGAGCGCGATGTTCTCCTTCGAGACGAGAGTCAGATCCTCGATCCGATCCGAGTACTGTGCGAGCCCGTCCGCACCCTTCAAGGCGAGCTCGTTCGCGAGCTCCTCGACAAGCGAGACGAACTCGGGCGACTTCGCGACGAAGTCGGTCTCGCATTCGAGCATCGCGATCGCCCCGACGGGCTTGTGATCGCCATGGACGACGACTGCGACTGCTCCCTCGGTGCGCTCGCGATTCTGACGCTTCGCGGCGCTGATGATGCCCTTCTCGCGGAGGATGCGCTCGGCCTCGTCCATGTCGCCATCGGCCTCCTCGAGCGCACGCCGGCAGTCCAGGATCCCGGCGCTCGTCTTCTTCCGGAGTGCCTGCACCTCCTTCGCGGTGATTGCTTCCATCTCTTTCAATCCTCCGTAACGTGCTCAGTGACTGGGGCGGCCAGGTTCTCTTCCGCCGTCTCGTGGGTGATTGCACCGCTTTGTTCACCCTCCGCCACAACTGCCGGGCCTTCACCGGCGTCCGTGACCGGGGCCTGCTCGGCGAGTTCCTCCGAGGTCTGCGCGGGCTCGACTGGCGGGGCCTCCTCGGCCGCGGGCTCGACTGGCGGGGCCTCCTCGGCCGCGGGCTCGACTGGCGGGGCCTCCTCGGCCGCGGGCTCGCCTGGCGGGGCCTCGATCTCGGAGGCCGTCGAAGATGCTGCCGGTTCGGTCACGACCGGCACTGACATCTGCGCAATGGGCTCCTGGCTCGCGCGGCGGACCCTGTTGGCCGCATCCACGGCGCGCCGCGAAGCGATGAAACGGCCTTCGACGACGGCGTCAGCGATGACTCTGCACATGAGCCGACCGGCCCGAATGGCATCGTCGTTCCCCGGGATCACGTAGTCGATGACATCCGGATCACAATTCGTGTCGACAACCGCCACGACCGGCAGGTGCAGCTTGTTGGCCTCGGTGACGGCGATGTGCTCCTTCTTCGTGTCGAT
>PMZN01000040.1 GCA_003170375.1 Acidimicrobiaceae bacterium
GCGACCGAGGTCGCCACCGGAACCGCCGCGACGGCGGCCTGGGCGGCTGCCAGGCCGCTTGGCGTGCACACAGGCAGGAGCGAGGAGAGCAATGGCTGTGCCCCGTGAGAGAGAGCGAGCCTCGTCTCGGTTGTCTCGTCCGGGTAACCGAGGCGTGTGGCGAGAAGGAAGCGGTCCATCTGGCTCTCGACCAAAGGAAACGTGCCCGACTGGTCGATCGGGTTCTGGGTCGCCAGCACGAGATGAGGCTCGGGCAAGGGCCACGACTCGCCGTCGACTGTGACTTGCCGCTCCTCCATGGCTTCGAGCAGCGCTGCCTGACTTCTCGGTGGGGTCCGGTTCAGCTCGTCGAAGAGCACCACGTGGGCAAAGACGGGGCCCGGCCGGAACTCCCAGGTCTCAGACGAGGCCGAGTAGATCGAGACACCGGTGATGTCGGACGGGAGCAGGTCCGGGTGGCCTTGGATCCGGGAGAGGCGAGTGCCGATGGAGACCGCGACCGCCTTGGCCAGCATCGTCTTGCCCACACCCGGCACATCCTCGATGAGAAGGTGTCCCGCTGCCAGCACTGCAGTCGTCGCCGCGACGACGGCGCCCGGCGTGCCGAGGACCACGGCGTTCAGATTCGCCTGGAGCGACGCCGCCAGCTCAAGGGCATCGTCGAGCGACGGGTTCACGGTGGCCTCCCTAACAAGGTCATCGGTCGTCATGGATGACACCTCACGCTGAGCGATCGTACTGCCACTTTGGGCACTCGCGTTCAACTTGCCCCCTTGAGCGGCTGGCGTTCAGCCGGCCGGCCATGGCGAGGCGCCGAACGGCGAGGGGAGGCCAAGCTTTCCAGGGTTCAAGATGCCCCGGGGATCGAGCGCCGCCTTGAGCTTCTTCAGCACTTCGAAACCGGCACCGAGGGCATCTGGCAGGTACGGGCCGCGCACGAGCCCGATCCCGTGGTGGTGGCTGATCGAGCCACCGTTCACCAAAGTGGCGCCGAGGACTGCCTGCCAGCAACGCCGATAGAAGGCTTCCGCCCAGGCGTCGTCACCTGGGTCAGGACCCCGGCCCGCGAACGTGAAGTAGAGGCAGGCGCCGTCGAGGTACGCGTGCGACTGGTGGGCTGAGGCGGCGATGGTCCCGGGCGTGTCCTGAAGTGCCGTCAACGCGCCCTCATAGATGGCCGGGAGCGCATCCCAGGGCGCGGCGATCTCGATCGTGTCGACGACGATCCCGGCCCGAACGACCAGCTCGAGCACCGACACGTCGTTGCGGTGGTTGAACCAGTGCTCGACGAGGCCGACGTCGAGAGGTTCGGCGGTCCTGCACTCTTCTGAGAGAACCGCCATAGCGCCCTCGACGATGAACCCGTCACCTTCGTCGAGGGCGATGAGGACGTTGGTGTCGAGACCGTCGAAGCTTCGCTTCGACTCGGTCGCGTCATACAGGCGCAGCACCGCAGGGGTCGCCCCGCGCTGAAGGGTTCGGCGAAGCGCCTCGAGGCCGTCGGCGAAGCTCGCGAACGCCCACGCCGCGCGTCGTTCTTCGGGGGCGACCGGGTGCGCCCGGAGCCGGGCGGAGGTGATGACGCCGAGCGTCCCCTCGCTGCCGACGAACACGCTCGTCAAGTCCGGGCCCATGGCCGAGCGTGGGCCGGCCCCTCGTCCCGCCAGCTGGCCGGTGTGCACTACGGTCCCGTCGGCAAGAACCACCTCGAGACCGGCGACCATGTCCTCGATCTTGCCGTAACGGGTGGAGTACTGGCCCGCGCCGCGACACGCGATCGATCCTCCGATTGTCGCCAGAGCGACGGACTGGGGCCAGTGGCCGATCGTGATCCCATGAACCGAGCGAAGCTCCTGCTCGAGATCGTCCCCGAAGCTACCGGCCCGGACATCCACGAGCGATGTCGCAGCGTGGGCCTCCTGCACGCCTTCAAGACCGCAGCAATCGAGACTGACACCGCCGAAGATCGGGACGGCACCGCCGCAGACGCCGCTTCGCCCACCGGCGGCGGTGACGGGGATGCCGGCTTCGTTGCAGCAACCGAGCACGGCGGCGACTTCGGCGGTGCCGGCCGGCCGCGCGATCACCCCGGGCCGGGCGGGCACGGCACCAGAGAGCGCCCATCTGAGTGAGATGGGCCACCAGTCTCGCCCGGACTCGGCGAGCGACTCGGGAGCAACGTCGACGACGGCGCACGCGCCGGAGAGGCGCTCGAGAAATCGGTCGTCGAGCGCGACCTGGTGGCCGCCGAGCCGCTCTCGAAGCTCACCGGCCCCGACATCGAGCTCGATCGGGGCCGGCGTCGCCCTTCGGTGCTGCACGAGCGCTCAGGCCCCCGCGCNNCCCGAGCAGAGTCCCAGCCGAGCTCGTCTGCGAGCAGCTCAGCGGTCCGGACCGCCGCCGCGGCTGCGGACCGGGCGTCGAGCAGGAGGGCACGGGTACGTCGGGACAGGACGTCATCGACACAGGTGGCCATTTCGAACCGAGCCGCGTACACAACTTCCGCCTCGAGGTGCGCAAGGCCGTCGACGAGGCGCGCACGAAGCTCCGGTCGGTCGATGCTCAGGCCGAGCACGGCCATCGTCTCTCCTCCATAACGACGCTGGAGGTGGTCCAGGACGTGTGCGTCGAGACCGAGGCTGTCGGCGAGCTCGCGGGCTTGGAGGGCGTTGACGGGTTCCGATCCGCGAAGGCGCAGTCTCTTCGTGCGGGACGCCACGCCGGTCGATCCGAGCTCATGCTGGACGGCGTCGACAGTGTCAGCCGCCATCTTGCGGTAGGTCGTCAGCTTGCCCCCGGTGACGGTGATGAGCCCGGACGCCGATCGCTCGACCTTGTGACGTCTGGAGAGGTCGGCGGTGCGCGAGCTCGGGGCACGCCCGCGAGCACCCGTGGTGGCGAGCAGGGGTCGTAGGCCCGCCCAGCTCGCGGTCACATCCTCCGGCCTGAGCGGCGACGAGACGGCCGCGTTCACGGCGTTGAGCACATAGGTGATGTCCCTCGGCTCGACGCGAGGGTCGTCCAACGGGCCGCTGTAGTCGGTGTCGGTGGTCCCGAGATAGGTGTGCTCGTTCCACGGTATGACCGTGATCGAGCGGCGGTCTTTCTGCACAGGCAGCACCGTCGCGAGGTCGCAGGGCAACTTGACGCGCGGGACCGTGAGATGGATGCCCTTGGCGGGGCGAATCGAGGTCGGGCTGGCAGCGTCGTCGAGGCGGTGCAGCCCATCGGCCCACACGCCAGTCGCGTTCACGACGACTTTCGCCCGGACCTCGATCACATCGGCGGATGCGCCGGTTCCTGACGATTCCGTCAGCCGGGTGCCAGAGCGAGGTTCGGCGACGGGCGCGACCCGTACACCGGTCAGGTGGGAAGTCGCATCGTGGATGAGGCCCACGGCCGGGGCGTAATTCACGGCGACGGCCGCGTGCTCGAGCACGGCGGTGCGCAAAACGGCAAGAGTCAGCCGGGCGTCGTCGGCCCAGGCGTCGTAGTAGACGAACCCGGCGACGAGACGGTCGGTGCGCAGGGTGGGGAAGTGGGAGGCGAGCTCCTGAGCGGTGATGCGATGGTGGCGCTTGCCAATGCGCCAGCCACCGGCGAGGTCGTACATCCACAGCGCCGTCGAGTACGCCCTTGCCGTGGCCCGGTCGACCGTTCCCCCCTTGCCGAAAAGGGGAATGAGGAGCGTGAGGGGTTCTACGAGATGAGGTGCATTCTGCAGCAGGAGACGGCGCTCGCTGAGGCTCTGACGGACGAGGGCGAAATCATGCTGTTGGAGGTAGCGCAAGCCGCCGTGCACCATCTTGGAGGACTTGGAGGAGGTGCCGGACGCGAAGTCGCCNNCTGCCAGCTTGGATAGAGCGACGTCACGGTCGAACATGGTCGCTGGTCGTTTCATCACGGCACCGTCTCGACAGCCTGCCACAAACCGACGACAAGACCAGGCCGCCTCGGGTCTCGTCCGCCTAGCTCAGCGGCGTCCCCGTACGGTTCAAGAGCAGGCCAGATCGCGGCCGAGCAAGGGATTCTTCGCTTGGAGGCCGATTTGCCTGTCAAGGCGAGGGCCTTGACGGCCGAAGATTGGAAGAACAACTGGCACTGCTACCGGGCACAGTTGGGTGACCGGGCAAATGCGAGTTGTTGACAGTTTCGTTACGATCATTCATAATCGAGATTTCGGTCGACCGACCCCCTGGCGAACGACAAGAACGCCGCCGAGGCCGACCGGTCTCCTGCAATTCGATCTTGTCGCGGCAGGTCGCCGTCGAAGGTCGACAGACGACGAAAGTGAACCGGGATGAAAGCCAGTTGGCGCCAACGAGCCGCATGCCGAGGAGTTGACGCAGACATCTTCTACCCCGTGTCGGATGACGGCTCGGAAGAGGCGAAGGCGGTCTGCGCGTCGTGTTCGGTCCGCCAGGCGTGTCTCGAGTACTCACTTGCCGCACGCGAGCGTGAAGGCGTGTGGGGTGGGCTCACCGAGCGCGAGCGTCGTCGGATAGTCCGCCAGCACCGCAAGTCCGCCTGACGCGTCTCGGT
>PMZN01000022.1 GCA_003170375.1 Acidimicrobiaceae bacterium
GCCCATCTCCGCGCACTCGGAGTAGTCCGCGCCGAAGAGCCACCGATTGCTTATCGGAAGGCCGACCGTTGATGACCACTAGTGCCCGGTGTTGCGCTCCCCGCCACTCCCATTTCGCTCCCATCGGGGNNCTCCACCCCAGTTCGATTCTGGGCGCCGCCTCCAGCGTTTAGGCTGTTCAGAGGCTATTTCTCGGATCAGTGCCGTGAGTTAGCCCGCATCCATCGCGTGTGGTTCGCGCGGCAGTTTCGTGTCCGTTCGTGTCCGTTCCGTCGAAGCAATCAGTGTGTCGAGCTGGGTAGCTAGCGCGCGGGCGCGCTCCTCGGTGGCGTGCTGGTAGATGAGGGCTGCACGTGGACTGGAGTGACCGAGCCGGACCATGAGTTCACGAGTCGTGATGCCCGTCTGAGCGGCCATCGTGGCGCCGTGGTGTCGCCCTTGTTTAGCCGCCGGCGCGCACCCGAAGGCGATTCAAACGCGGATGGGTCACTCGACAATCAATTTGACGGGCGCAACGCAAAACTGACCTTTTGTTGCACTCTGCACTTCGACGGTCACGCGGCGGGCTTCTATCGCAGCCGTGAGCTGCGGGGTCCAAGCGAACGATGACGTCCTCTCCTGGCTCGGGTGTCCAGTCCGAGCCGTCGCATGCGTTAGTCATGTATGCCGCAATATGTGCCTCGCTGAGTGCAGCGAAACGAGTAGTTCTTGTAATTCAACTGGATTGTCGATGCATAAGTCCATCGTGAGAGTCTGTGCGCTCTTAAATGCTTGACATATGCTCGGCTGGTTCATACAGTCGGCGGTGGAGGTGAGCGAGATGAGCAATGACCGACGAAGAGAGACCCTGTTGACCGCTGGCCTTGTGCACCCCCGACCTGATGCCGTGGTGGCAACGCTGTTCGGGTCGGATCCCTTCTTTTTGGCCGAGGACAAGGTGCAAGTGAAGTACGAGATGCTCCGTGCCCATGTCGTCGACGGGGNNGGTATGGTCGGGCTGCTCGAGAAGAAGCGGGGACGCAAGGGACCGCTCAAGGTGACTGAGGAGATCCGTGGGTTCGTCGAGGGACTCGGCGAGATCTCCGGGGCCAAGGCAGCGGCACGCGTCCAGGAGCGCTTCGGCGTGAGCCTGCACCGCCGGACCCTCGAGCGGATCCTGAGCGAATGAGAAGCTTCTGGCCTGCAGGTGAGCCCGCCCAGATCGACTACGAGTCGCTTCGCGCCGCTGTGGTGGGCGCTTCGGGACTGCCCGCTGACCTCGCCGCGGCGCGCTTTTTACGTCGAGGACTGGCAGGGTTGGTCGCCTGGCCGGTCTCCGAGCCGGCCTTCTCGGCGTGCCTTGTGACTGCCAGAGACCGGAGCTGGAGCGGACGCGTCGATCCTGTGCGGGTCGCCCTCGCCGAGGGCTACGGGCTGGTGCTCTCCGCGCTCGAGGATGGATTGTCAGGCGAACAGAGGGAGATTCGAGCATGAGGATCGGAATCTACGCTCGGGTATCGACTGAGGCTCAAGAAGCCAAGGGGACCGTCGCCTCCCAGCTGGCGGCGCTTCGGGAGCGGGCTCTGGTCGAAGGTGACGAGGTGATCGAGGAGTTCTGCGACGACGGGTACTCCGGTGCACGCCTTGACCGCCCGGCACTCGACGCGCTGCGCGACGCGGCCGCAGCCGGGGCGATCGAGGGGCTGTGGTGCCTGTCACCTGACCGCCTCGCCCGTGTCTACGCCCTGCAGGTCGTGATCCTCGACGAGTTGGCGCGCCGCGGCGTGCTCGTCCGATTCGTCGACACGCCCGACCTCGACGATCCCCAGGCCCGGCTGCTCACCCAGATCCAGGGCGTGGTCAGCGAGTACGAACGGGCCAAGATCGCCGAGCGCAACCGGCGGGGCAAGCTCTACCGAGCACGGGTCGGCGAGGTGCTCGGCTGGAAGGTCCCCTACGGCTATCGGCGAGTGCCACGGACAGCAGAACGTGGGCCGCATCTCGTGATCCACGAACAAGAGGCGGCAGTGGTGGCGTCGGCCTTCGAGGATTACGTGAGCGGGCGGTACTCGATCCGTCAGCTCACCAAGGCCCTCGGTCAGTCGGGCCACCCCTCACCCTCTGGTCAGTCGCACTGGAACCAGCCCACCGTGTCGCGCATGTTGCGCAACGAGGCCTACGTCGGGCGATTCCTCGTCAACCGCACCATGCAGGTCCCCGACGCGGCGCGACCCGGTGTCACCCATCAGGCACCTCGACCGAGAGAGGAATGGGTGACGATCGCCTGCCCGGCGATCGTGAGCGAGGACCTCTTTGAAGCCGCCGGACGCGTCTCGCGGGACAACAGCAACTGGAGCCCGCGTCGTTCAGAGCCAGGCACCTGGCTGCTGCGTCGTCTCGTCAGCTGCGGCACCTGCCACGTGCACCTCGTCGCCCACCGTGCCCGACGCCGCTCCGGAGGCTTCATCCGCTACTACTCCTGCCCCAACCACGACGCGCTTCGCGCCGCGGGCGCCGGCGGGTACTGCCCCGAACATCGCGTACGCGCCGACGAGCTCGATGCCTTCGTATTCGAGCAGGTTCACGCTGCCCTGCTCGAGCCCTCCGTGCTCGCCGCCGGCGAGGCTGCACTGGTGTCGAGGAGTCCCGCTCACGACGACGAGCTACTTGACGCGCAGCTCGCCCGTCTCGAGCGGCGCGGCGAGACAGCCAACGGCGAGCGCCGCCGGCTTGCCGACCTCTACCAGGCTGGTCTGCTCGAGCTCGAGGAGCTCACCCGCCGGGCCACCGAGCTCGATGCTCGTCGCCGCCGGCTGGAGACCGAGCGCATCGCCCTTCTCGAACAACGCGAGGCGCTGCTCAAGCACAATGAGCTGCGCCGCCGCATCGCCGGCTTTGCTGACCGGGTCGCCGCCGCACTACCGCAGCTCGACTTCGAGCAGCGCCAGCAGCTCCTACGTACGGTCGTGGAAGATGTCGCCGTGCAGGGCTGGCAGGTGGAGATTCGGCTTCGCATGCCGATCGACGACCCGGCAGGCAGCCGCCCAAAAGTTCGATCACGAGGCCGCGCTCGGGCGCCGGTGTCAAGTGATGACGTTTTGCGATCCATTGGTCAAGGCCACCGAAGTATGACCTGCTGCGGTCGGATTCGGTGCCACCTTCTGGCCCAACTACGTCACGCGAGCCGCCGAATACTGACGGTCGCAGAGCTGACTTGTACGCGGTGCGGTGCAATCAGTCGTTTCGGGCGACCTCGGGTCCCGTCATCCGGTTGAGGAGCGGGAACGTCGAGGCGATGACCGCGAGCGAAGCCGCAAGTCCGCCGACGACAGTGGCCCAGTACGCGACGCCCGGGATGCTGAACGCGATTCCGACCTGGGAGTGGAGGTAGAGGGCAGCTGACACGAGGCCGACCACGATCGACACTGNNGCGAGACTGCAGGCGGCGATGATGAGGCTCGCCACGATGATCACGTCGGTCATGTCCTGGATCATTGCGAGAAGGCGCGCGGTCGACGGATCGAGCGCATCGACTGCGACCCCACCGCCCTGGAAGGGAAAGGCCTGTTCGAGCGAGGTCCGCGCCCGCTCGAGTGAGCCGGTCGACCCGTCCGTGGCGACGACCACCGCGTCAACGGGAAGCCGCGCGGCCTCAGCCGCGGAGAGGTGCGCCGACGGCCAGACCGTCGACGACGCGTGCGAGTTGTGCCCAAGGAGGTTCGAAAGGAAGTAGCCGATACTCGCCACCGTCGCTCCCGGAGCGCACTTGCCGATCGCGGGCGTCTTCGCCAGCTGGTCGCACGCGACGACCCCAAAGGAAGTCCCCAGCTGCGCTTGGGATGGGTTCTGATGGACAACCGTCACGGCGCGCACTCCGGGCGTCGAGCGGAGTTCGTCAAGCACCTGGCCGGGGACGGAAGAAACCTCGGCGGAGGCGGGACAGTTCGACATATAGAAGCTACAGAACAGTTCGGAAAGCGTGTCTCTCCCCGCGCTTCCTCCGCTGGAGCTGCTGGTGGCGGCCGCAATCGAGCTGAGCGCCCCGATCATGGCGCTCGCAACAAAGAGGGCGATAACGAGCCCACTGATGAACCGGAAGGCGGCCTTCGGATTGTCGAGGAGCCGGCGGCCGGCGATGAGCGTGGCGGGGCGATTGGCCCGCTTCGCCATGAGCCGAGAACCCGCGGTTGTAAACCACGGTCCGGCGAGAACCAGCCCCACGATAAGGAGCACGAAGCCCACCAGCACCTCGAGAATCTGGCTGCCATTGCTGCCTGGCTTGCCGACCGCGTCGAAGTACGCGAGCACGGCGATGCCGGCGAGTAGCGGGATGATCCGTACGATCCGCGGCGGGCGGGACGACGCGCGGCGATTCACGCCGAGCGGCGATATCTGGACCCTGCGAAGCGCTAGGCGCGCGGACACGACAGCGGCGACCGGGACGCCGATCACGGCGAGCACGATGTCGATCCAGTGCAGCGAGAGGTCACCTTGAGCGAGGGGCGCTCCGGTGAACGGCACGTGGTAGAGCAGCGGTCGGAAGACGAAGAAGAGTGCGAGGCCGACTGCGACGCCCGCGACCG
>PMZN01000169.1:0-4889 GCA_003170375.1 Acidimicrobiaceae bacterium
CCGCCCCCGGCAACGAGATCCCTCACATAGGAGTAGGCGGTGTCGACGCGCTCCAACGTCTGATTGAGGTCGATGATGTAGATGCCGTTGCGCTCACCGAAGATGAAGCGCTTCATCTTCGGGTTCCAACGACGAGTCTGATGGCCGAAATGCACTCCGGCCTCGAGCAGTTGCTTCATCGTGACAACAGCCACGCGATTCTCCTCCCGACGGTTGAGTCAATCCCGGCACCGCGCCCCGAAGGACGACCGCGGGCATGCCAGGACGTACTTTGAAAGAGACCCGATCGGGCCTCACTGCCATGGTAGCTGGTCAGCCGTACGGCTTCATCACCGACTTCGGCAAAAAGCGCGAGGCGTCAGGTCAGTTCGTCGCGCAGCCGTTGCCTCAAATGGAGCACCGCCTTGGTGTGGATCTGGCAGGCGCGGCTCTCGGTCACTCCGAGAATCTCGCCGATCTCGGCAAGGTTCAGACCCTCGTAGTAGTACAAGGTGAGCACCTTGCGCTCGCGATCATCCAGCCGTTGGATCGCCTTCGCGAGTTGTCGCCGGGTCTCTTCGAGCTCGATGGTCGCACCGGGAGCATCCCCTTGGTCCTGCAAAGTGTCGCCCAGAGTCTGGCCTCCGCTTCCACCCTGGCGGAACAAGACGTCGTCGAGCTGTAGCAGCCCGGCTCGTGAAGTCTGGCGGAGGATGTCGTCAAGATCGCTCGTAGTCATCTCCATCTCGTCTGCGAGCTCCCGATCCGTCGGTGAACGGCCGAGCTGGCCTTCGAGCTTGGACAGCGCTGAGTCGACGGCCCTCGCCTTCGCTCGAACCGACCGCGGCACCCAGTCGATCGACCGGAGCTCGTCGAGGATGGCACCGCGGACGCGGGGCACGCCGTAGGTCTCGAACTTGATCGCCCTGGAAGGGTCGAACTTCTCGATGGCGTCGATCAGCCCGAGGATGCCGTAGCTCACCAGGTCGGAGTAGTCGACGTGACTTGGCATCGCAGCGGCAACACGTCCGGCGACGTACTTCACGAGCGGCGAGTAGTGAAGAATCAGCCGATCGCGCGCCGACTGGTCTGCGGTCGACTTGAAATCCGCCCACAACTCCTCAACGGTTTGGAGACGGTCGGTCCCGGTCGGTGCCATCACGCTCTCGGGTGAGCGCTTCGGTACGCTCCGACCAGTCGATCGGTGGACACATGGGTGTAGATCTCCGTCGTCCTCAGGCTCGCGTGACCGAGCAACTCCTGTACGACACGCAGATCCGCCCCGCCATCGACGAGATGAGTCGCATAGGTGTGCCGGAGTGCGTGCGGATGCGTCGGCACCGGTGAGCGCCGGTCCAGAACCCGGCGCACGTCCCGAGGAGTCATCTGCCGGCCGCGACGGTTGACGAAGAGCGAACCTGCAGGAGTCGATCCATTGACGAGCGATGCGCGCCCGGAGGCGACATAGCGACCGATCGCCTCGGCGGCCGGGCAGCTCATCGGCACGCGGCGCTGCTTGCCACCCTTTCCCCAGACCGTGACCGACCGGTTCTTCAGATCGACATCGCCTAGTCCGAGCCCGCAGAGCTCCGCGACCCGCAGCCCGCTGCCGTAGAGAAGCTCGAGCAGCGCATCGTCGCGCGTGTTGACCGACGCCGGCAGATTGGCCCGAACGCCGTCGGGCGACGGCTCGAGAAGAACCTTTAGCTCTGACGGTGCGAGCACGCGCGGCAGGCGCGCCTCTCCTGCAGGGGCGGACAGGCGCCGGGAAGGGTCGACCGTGACGAGCTCATGGCGGCGCAGCCATGCGAAGTAACGTCGAATGGCGGCGGCCTTTCGGGCGATGGTCCTGCGGGAATACCTTCGCGTCGCCAAGTACGCCAAATAGCGCCGCAGCATGAGACGGTCGACCTTCTCCGGGTCCGATACTCCGGCCCGGCCCGCCCACGCCACGAACGCCTCGACATCGCTCCGGTACGCCCGGCGAGTCGCCAGCGCGTCCGAGGCGAGCGAGCGCACAAAATCTTCGAGCTCAAAGCCCACCCCTCCACGGTACCTGAGTGGCGCGCGAAAAGTGCTGTTCCATCGTCAATTTGCTCTTGCCCCCGGGAGTCTCCAAGTTGAGCGACAATGGAGCCATGGCCCACAGAGTGCTGTTAGTGGAGGACGACGAACGGATCCGCGCTTCCATGCGCCTTTCGCTCGAGGATGAAGGCTACGAGGTCGAGGAGGCGGGCACAGGCGAAGAGGCGATTGAGCTCCAGACCCAAGCCCTCGTCTCGAATCCGTTCGATTTGCTCGTTGTCGACATCATGCTGCCGGGAATGGACGGATTCGAGTGCTGCCGCGAGCTCCGAAAGGCGAGCGCAGTGCCGATCATCATGGTCACGGCTCGCACCGATACCCATGACGTCGTCGCCGGCCTCGAGGCCGGCGCGGACGACTACGTCACCAAACCGTTCGAGCCCAAGGAGCTCGCAGCTCGCATACGAGCGTTGCTGCGGAGGGCCCGCGCCGGCGAACCGGGACTCGTGCAACTCGAGTTCGGCGATCTCGAGATCCTTCCGGAGGCCGGCGTCGTGCGTCGCAGCGGCGAGGAAGTCCACCTGACGCGTACCGAGTTCTTGCTGCTCTGTGAGCTCGCCGCCAACGTGGGCAAGGTTCTCTCGCGAGAACAGCTGCTCGAACGTGTCTGGAGCTACGACTACTTCGGAGATGGACGGCTCGTCGACGTCCACGTCCGGCGGCTGCGCACCAAGATCGAGAATGACCCCAGTGAGCCGCGCCACGTGCTCACGGTGCGCGGCCTCGGATACAAGCTCGCTCCTTAGCCATGCGGGTCGACGGTGTGGCGACAGCCCAGGCTTCGCCAGAGCCCACGGCCCTTCCGACGAATGTCCCTGATCCTGCCCACGGGCCTCAAAAGCGGCGCCTCGGGTTGCGTGCCAGGGTCACCACAGCGTTCGCGCTCGGAGCCCTGGCCCTCTCCAGCGTCTTGGCAGGTATCGGCTACGTAGCGGTCCGTACCTCGATAGTCAACCAGCAGCTTGCCTCCATGCGGCACCAGGCCTTGGCTAACGCAGTCCTGTTGCGGGGCGAGCTTCGAGTTCCGACTGCGTACATCCCGGCGCTGATCACGACGCTCGACTCCGGTCCGAACACCGACTCGCTGATATACAGCACGAAACACTGGTACCCGTCGTCCGCGACCCTGTCGCCGCGTCAGCTGCCCCAGGCGCTCAAGGTACACGTGCTCGCGGGCTCACCGGCTTGGCAGGTCATCGGGTCCTCTGGAATTGCGCAGCTCGTCGTCGGAGTGCCAATCCACGCCCAGTCCGCCTCCCGCAGCGAGAACGCCGCCTACTTCGAGATCTTCGACTTGTCAGACCTCACAAGAACCTTGCACACACTGCTGGCCGCTCTCACGCTCGCAGCCCTGATAACAACTGTCGCCGGGGCTGTGTTGGGCCGTTGGGCGGCCGGCCGCGCGCTGCGGCCGCTGCGCGAGACCACACAGGCGGCGCTCGCGATCGCCGGAGGGCGCCTGGACACACGCCTCGAGAGCGCCTACTTCGCCGATCTGGCGCCATTCGCTTCGGCCTTCAACCAGATGGTGGACCAACTTCAAGAACGCATCGAACGTGAGGCCCGCTTCACCTCTGACGTCAACCACGAGCTCCGCTCCCCGCTCACGACCCTTGCCAACTCGCTCTCGGTCCTCGAGGCGCGGCGCGACGAGCTGCCGCCCAGGGCGCTCCAGGCGCTCGATCTTCTCGGGGCCGAGGTCCGAAGGTTCCGGCGCCTCGTCGACGAGCTTCTCGAGATCTCGCGCTTTGACGCGACGCCCGGAGACATCTCCCGTGACGAGGTGACCGTCGGATCGCTCGTCGAGCACACCGTCCAAGCGACCGGTGCCGATGTACCGGTACGTTTCGCGCCGGGAGTCGCGTCACAGCACATCCTGGTGGACAAGCGTCGTTTCGAACGGATCTTCGCCAACCTGTTCGAGAACGCGCAGCGCTACGCCGGCGGTGTGACGCTCCTTGCCATCGAGGATCACGGCGACTCTGTGCGTTTCCTCGTCGAGGATGCCGGCCCGGGGATCGCTCCCGAGGAGCGGGACCGGATCTTCGAGCGGTTCTCGCGGGGCTCCACGGGCCGGCGTCGCGGCCTCGGCGACGGTACCGGTCTCGGGCTGGCCATCGTCGCGCAGCATGTGAATCAGCATGGCGGTCGCGTGTGGGTCGAGGACCGTCTGGGTGGAGGCTCACGTTTTGTCGTTGAGCTCCCGGCATGGAGTGAGGTTGTGACATGAAAATCCGACGGCTTGTCGCTCTCGGGTGCCTTGTTGTGGTCGTGATCGCGGTCGCCGGTTGCGGGCTCCCGATCGACAACTCGCCACAGGCGATCCCGGCCGACGAGATGCCCCTCGCCCTGAGCGAGTCGAACGCGACCATCCCCAGCGTCTCGAGGCTGCTCGGTTCAATACCGGAGGAGATCTACCTTCTCGGACCCGATGCTCAGCTGGTGGGACGAATTCGGTACCTTCGCCCACCGCCGACGCCACAGGGAATGCTCGACGCTCTCGAAACGGGTCCGGCCCCGACGGAATTGGACCAGGGGATCCAGAGTGCAATCCCGTCATCAGCCAACCTCATCGCCGGCGCCCAGACCGGGGGCGTGCTGACCGTGGTGCTCGATTCCAGCTTCGGGTCACCCCGCCCGGGGCAAGCGACCTACGAGTTCGCTCAGATCGTCTACACCGTGACGTCCCTCCCGCAGGTCCACGGCGTCCTGTTCGAGTATGGCGGTGCGATCATCCAACCTGTGGTCGGCAACGGCTCGTTCGCAACGAGCTTCGTCGTGCATCGCGCCGACTACGCGCAACTGGTTCCCTGACAGCCGCGGTA
>PMZN01000169.1:4895-5798 GCA_003170375.1 Acidimicrobiaceae bacterium
CGCCGCGCCTCGGCGAGGAACACGTGGACCACGAACTGGCCATAGTCCAACAACACCCAGCGGGCATCGTCCAGGCCCTCGACGTAACGGGGCGAGCCGCCTCCCTGCTCCTTGACACGCAGCTCGATCTCTTCGGCGATGGTGCGGACCTGGCGCACGTTGCTCCCGCTCGTGATCACGAAGTGGTCCGTGATTCCGAGCAGGTCCCCGACGTCGAGCACCACGGTCGAATCGGCGGTCTTTGACGAAGCGGCAACGGCCGCTACGAACACGCAGTCGGGACTCAACGCGACCCGGAGGCCCTTTGGTCGAGCCGATCGAAGCGAACCGTGCCGACGCGCCGCACACCGCCGGACGCATCCTGCGGTGCGAACCGGGACTTCCCGTGGCGGCTCATCTGGGCACAGGGTACAGGCCGCGTTGGCGGATGACGTGGATGGCTGGCATAGGAACCAGGAAGTCTAGGGGGCGCCCCGACGCAACCCGATCGCGCAGGTCGGTGCTCGATATCTCCAGTGCAGGCACCTCGACCATACGAACATCCCAGCCTTCTAGGGGACTGTCCGGGCCGGAAGCGTCGATCGTGGTGCCAGGCCGGTTGACCACCACCAGGACGACCTTGGATCGAACCTCGGCGATCCGCTCCCAGCACCCGAGCCCAGCAGCAGCATCGGCGCCGACGATCAGGTTCAATTCGACGCCGGGCCACCGCGCTTCGAGCTCGGCCACGGTGTCGGAGGTGTAAGAGGGCCCGCCCCGCTCGATCTCGATGCCACTTGACTCGAGCCCGTCGACACCTTCCACCGCGGCCTCCACCAGCGCCAAGCGGTCGGCCGCGGGCGTGACCGGGCGGTTCCCCACCTTCTGCCAGGGCTCGTTCGCTACGACGAGCAATACCCGATC
>PMZN01000169.1:5842-9328 GCA_003170375.1 Acidimicrobiaceae bacterium
CCTCGGTCCGCGGGGCCGCCGGCCCGCGAGGGCGCGCTCTCGCGGCTGCGTACGCTGGTGAGGTGAGGACAACATCGGATTCGGCGCAAGAGGCGCTCTTCGACAACACCACTCCGGCGACGCCAACGCCGGTGCCGGAGGGGGGTTGGCACCCGGCCTCGTGGCACACGCGCCCCGCTGCCCATCAGCCACCATGGCCCGATCCCGTCGCCCGCGCCGAGGTCCTTGCCCAGCTCGCGGCGCTCCCACCGCTCGTGTTTGCCGGCGAGGCGCGCCGACTCACTCGCGCGCTCGGCGCTGTCGCCGCCGGCAAGGCGTTCCTGCTCCAAGCCGGCGACTGTGCCGAGTCCTTCGACGACTTCTCGGCCGACTCGATCCGCGACAAGCTGAAGGTCATCTTGCAGATGGCGGTCGTCCTCACCTACGGCTCGGGTGTCCCGGTCGTGAAAGTCGGCCGCATCGCCGGGCAGTTCGCCAAGCCTCGCTCTTCGGCGACGGAGCTCATTGGCGAGATCGAGCTGCCTGTGTTCCGGGGCCACATCATCAACGACGACACGCCGACTCCGTCCGCGCGAGTGCCCGATCCCCGGCGCATGCTGGCTGCCTACCATCAGTCGGCCTCGACATTGAACCTGCTTCGTGCCTTCACCAAAGGCGGCTTCGCTGACCTGGCACAGGTCCACCTCTGGAATCTCGAGTTTCTCGCGACGAGCGCCGAGGGCCGGCGCTTCGAAGCGATAGCGGAGGAGATCGACCGTGCGCTCCGGTTCATGAACGCCTGCGGGGTCGATCTCTCGGTCGACTCCCCCATACACCAGGTCGACCTGTTCACCAGCCACGAGGCCTTGCTGCTCGAGTACGAGGAGGCGCTCACCCGAAGGGACTCGCTCACGGGTGGCTGGTACGACTGCTCTGCCCACCTCCTCTGGATCGGAGAGCGCACCCGCGAAATCGACGGAGCCCATGTCGAGTTCGCGGCGGGGATCGGGAACCCGGTCGAAGTCAAGCTCGGGCCGACTGCAACCCCTGACGAGGCGATAGCGCTCTGTGAGCGACTGAACGCCGATCGGGCGCCGGGTCGGCTCACCTTCGTGACCCGGATGGGCGTCGACAAAGTCCGAAGCGCCTTACCGCCGCTCGTCCGCGCGGTGTCCGCCGCCGGCCACCCGGTGGCCTGGGTCTGCGATCCGATGCACGGCAACACCTTCGCGAGTGAATCCGGCCACAAGACACGCCACTTCGATGACGTGCTCGGAGAGATCCAGGGGTTCTTCGCTGTTCACAAGGCCGAGGCAAGCTGGCCGGGAGGAGTGCACATCGAGCTGACCGGTGACGACGTCACCGAGTGCCTCGGCGGGATCGAGGGCATCCTCGAAGCGCAGTTGCCCTTGCGGTACACGACCACGTGTGACCCTCGCCTCAACGCCCGTCAGTCCACCGACCTCGCGTTCCGCGTCGCAGAACTCCTGCGCGGATGATGCGCAGACCTGGTGGTTCTGGGGTCAAAGATGACAAAGTGATCAAAGTTTTGTATTTGTGACGATGAGTGGTCTAGAATCCACTCTTAGCGTTCGCAACGTCTACAAGAGGACCGCACCGCGCTATGACCAGCCGGCCAACGGCCGGCGCTCTACGGCTCGCCTGGAACAACGGGGACGCCCCGAATCATGAGGTGCCATTGGCAGTGACATCGGTCATGAGTGTCCGGCGCCGACCGAGCCGTCTTGGAATGATGTCGGCTGTCGCGGTCGCTGTCGCGTTCGCGCTCGGGCTCGGCACGAGTCCGTTCCTCGGCGCGAGCGATGCCGGCGCCACGCCGCGGCTCGGCACCGCCGCGGTGGGCCAAACCGCCAGGAGTGAGCCGAGCGCGGCGCTCGCTCTCGCGAAGTCGGACGCAAGCACGCAGGCCACCGTGACGCCCGAGCTCGCCTACGACCTCGCCCAGGCGAACGGCAAGGTGGAACCGCTTGGCGGAGCCGCCTACTACGGCTCTGCGTTCGGCACCTACCTCGTCGCTCCCATCATCGCCCTGGTCTCCACCCCCGATCACAACGGCTACTGGCTGATCGGCGCCGACGGCAGCGTGTACCCGTTCGGGGATGCCAAGAACGAGGGCGGTGCCGGGGGCGAGGTGCGACCGGACCCGGTCGTGGCCGCCACAACGACTCCCGACGGCGGCGGCTACTGGCTCGTCACCTCGTCCGGCCAGGTGATGGCCTTCGGTGACGCCAAGGACTACGGCTCGATCACGACACGGATCAGGGCCCATGTCGTCGGGATGGTGCCCACAACCGACGGCAAGGGATACTGGATCGCCTGCAGTACCGGAGGCGTCTTCAACTTCGGCGACGCGCCCTCCCACGGATCTGCGAAGGCCGGCACGCCGGGCCTGCCCATCGTCGCGATGGCGGCGACGCCCGACGGCGGCGGGTACTGGCTCGCCGACGCAAACGGGGCCATGTTCAACCTCGGCGACGCGCAGCGCCTGGCACCAATCTCTCCGGTGGCCGTCACGTCGCCCGTCGTGGGTCTCGCAGTCACCCCCGACGGCACGGGAGCCTGGCTGGCCGAGCAGAACGGCACCGTCTTGAGCTTCGGCACCGCCATCACACACGGTTCGCTGCCGGGCGTGCCGGCCACTTCCCCCGTCACCTCCATCGCCGAAGTGGTGGTGCCAGCTCCCAGCAACCTCTCCTATGACCTCGCCGAGTCCAACGGCAAGGTGCAGGCGCTGGGGGGCGCCGCCTATTACGGCTCTGCGTTCGGCCCTCCCCTCGTCGCGCCCATCGTCGCGCTGGTGTCCACCCCTGACCGCAAGGGTTACTGGCTGATCGGCGCCGACGGCACCGTGTACCCGTTCGGGGATGCCAGAGACATAGGTGGTGCCGGCGGCAAGGCGCGGCCGGACCCGGTCGTGGCTGCGGCGGCGACCCCCGACGGCAGCGGGTACTGGCTCGTCACCTCGTCCGGCCGTGTGATGGCCTTCGGTGACGCCAAGAGCTACGGCTCGCTCTCACCCACCATCGGGGCCCACGTCGTCGGGATCGTGGCCACAGCCGACGGCAAGGGCTACTGGATCGCTCTCAGCACGGGCGGAGTCTTCACCTTCGGTGATGCACAGCTCTACTGGGGAGCCGACACCGGCGGCCTGCCCATCGTCGCGATGGCGGCGACCCCCGACGGCGGCGGGTACTGGCTCGCCGAGGCAGACGGGACCGTGTTCAGCTTCGGCGACGCGCTGCCCCTCGCACAGCTGGATCCGGTGAGAGCCACGTCGCCCGTCGTGGGACTCACCGTCACCCCTGACGGAACAGGAGCCTGGGTGGCCGAACAGAACGGCACCGTCTTGAGCCTCGGCACCGCGACCGCCCACGGTTCGCTCGCCGGCGTGCGCTCCACCTCGCCGGTCACCTCCATCACTGCAGTTCTGATGCCGACTCCCGACACTCTCGCCTACGACCTGGCCGAGGCCAACGGCAAGGTGGC
>PMZN01000169.1:9346-10112 GCA_003170375.1 Acidimicrobiaceae bacterium
CCACCCCCGACCGCAAGGGTTACTGGCTGATCGGCGCCGACGGCAGCGTGTACCGGTTCGGGGATGCCCAGAACAAGGGCGGTGCCGGCGGCAGGCTGCGGCGGGACCCGGTCGTGGCCGCCGCGGCGACTCCCGACGGCGGCGGGTACTGGCTCGTCACCTCGTCCGGCCATGTGATGGCTTTCGGTGACGCCAAGAACCACGGCTCGATCAGGTCACCGATCTCGGGCCACGTCATCTCGATAGTGGCCACCACCGACGGAAAGGGATACTGGATCGCTTGCAGCACCGGAGGGGTCTTCAGCTTCGGCAACGCGCTGTTCTACGGCTCGGCGAGAGCCGACACCGCGGGTCTGCCCATCGTCGCGATGGCGGCGACGCCCGACGGCGGCGGGTACTGGCTCGCCGACGCAAACGGGACCGTGTTCAGCTTCGGCGACGCGGTGCAGCTGGCGAGCTTCCCGGCGGTGAGAGCCACGTCGCCCGTCGTGGGGCTCGCCGTCACCCCCGACGGCTCAGGAGACTGGATGGCCGAGCAGAACGGCACCGTCTTGAGCTTCGGAACCGCCGGCGCCCACGGCGCGCTCCGGGACGCGCTCGCCACCTCGCCGGTCACCTCCATCGCCGCCATGCCAATTGCGACTGTCTCGTCGCCTCAGTACCCGGCCGGTAGCTTCGGCTACGACATCAACTGGCCCCAATGCGCCGGAACCGGGTCGTCTCAGACGGTAGCTCTCCCCGGGCCGCCGTCTTATCCTTCGGGGAC
>PMZN01000041.1:0-2329 GCA_003170375.1 Acidimicrobiaceae bacterium
CACGGGAGCTGGCTTTGAGGGACTCAGTAGGACCCACGATCGGCGTGCTTGCGCCCTACCTCTCCGGCTACTTCTACGGCACCCTCGTATCGGCCATCGAGGACGTCGCCTCCGCCGCCGGAGGTCGCGTCGTCGCGATACAAACCGCCGGGCCCGTCATAGACCATAAAGGGGGACGCGCCCCAGAACGGCTGGACCGAGTTGCCTGGGAGCGCGTGGCCGGGTTTGTTGCGATCGGCAAGGCCGTACCACGCGATTATCTCGAGGACTTGTGTTCCACGGGCAAGGCGTTGGTGACCCTCAGCCATCACGAGCCCGGCTTGTCGTGCCCAGCTGTAATAGCAGACAACCGAGGTGGCGTCCGGGCGGCAGTCGAACACCTCCTGGACCATGGCCATACGCGCATAGCTTTCGTGGGCTGCCTGGCCCAGTTCGATGTCCAAGAACGCTACGCCGCCTACCGAGACACACTGGNNGGAGATCATGGCCGCCGGGCTGCCGTGCAGCGCGGTCGTTGCCGGCGACGACTTCAACGCGATAGGCATCATGGCCGAGCTGAAGCGAGCCGGTTACCGAGTGCCCCGCGACCAGGCCATCATCGGCTTCGACGACATGCCCGGTGTCAGCGCTCTCTCCCCCGGACTTTCAAGCGTCTCGCAGCGCTTCGATGTCATGGGGGCCATGGCCGCTCAGCTTCTCCTACGCCTGCTGGCGGGAGAGACCGTAGCGCCCGGCCGCTATGTCGTCGACGCCGCGTTCGTGGCGCGTGAGAGCTGTGGCTGTGCCGGGAGCCCCAGCTCTTGGGGCTCAATCGAACTGGAGCGCTGGGAAGATCCCGTCGCCGGTTTCACCGAGGTGTTGCGGGAGGCGGTCGTCGGTGCTGCGTTGGCTTTTCCTGACCGCGCGGTCTCCCAGCTCGCAAGCGAAGTACAGGGCGCCTTCCGTCACGCGGCCAGCCACGAACTCACGTCTCTCGAGTTCTTCGACCTCCGCCAAGCTTGCCAGGACCTCTACGCCTTATGTCCCAGCCAGTCAACGTCCAACGCGATCCTGACGTTGGCGCATCAGCTCAGCTCGGGGCTCTCCACGAAAGGGCCATCGCCCGAAAATGGACGTCTCGACACTCTTCTCAGGCTCAATTCGTGCGTAGCCGAAGTGCGCCTCGCCCTTTCCCAAGCCCTCCTCAACGAGCGTAACGACGCCTATTACGACCTACGCCAAGCCGTCAGAAACGTGAACGCGATCAGCATGAACCTCCTGCGCAGCCACACAGAGGACCCCACGTCGCTGTCTTGGCTCGCGCAGACCAACGCAATAGCTGGGATGCTCGCACTTTGGCGGCAAGAGGGTCGAGGGAAGAAAGGCGACTTCTTCGACCAAAGCCCCGCGCCCGCGGGCGCGACCCCGGAAAGTCAGCACGGCGACGAAGGACCCCGACCCATGGACTCCGAACTGGTCGTGAGCGGCACGTTCGACGCCAACCGCCGCCAGCTGAAGCTCGATTCGTGCAGCTACCGCCCCGAGGACTTCCCCCCTGTGGCTCTGTTCGACAGCGTTGGCCCGGGTGCCCTGGTGCTGGTGTTCCCGGTTAGGAGCGAGGACACTGACTGGGGCTACTTGGCTGTCGCCGCCCCCGTGGACTCAAGTTTCCTGGGGGATGACGTGCTTTACGAGTGGGAAGGGCTGCTTTGTGAAGCCCTCGGCTACAGGGACCTCTTGCGCTCTCTCCGCGACAGCGACGAGCGCTATGCGCTCGCCTCGCGAGCCGCCAACGACGGGCTTTGGGACTGGGACCTGGTGGCGGGCACGATCTACTACTCGTCACGCTGGAAGGAAATGCTCGGCCACCCAGACGACGCGGTAGGCGACAGCCCGGAGGAGTGGATCGGCCGCGCGCACCCCGATGACCGGGCAGGTCTTCTGGCCGAACTCTCCGCGCTCAAGCTGGGCGAGAGCACTTCGGTCATGTACGAGCACCGGGTCATGGCGAACAACGGGGACTACTTGTGGGTCCTCTGCCGAGGCTTGGCGGTACCGGGAGGAGGTGCTCCGGCGACGCGCATCGTCGGCTCCTTTACGGACATCACAGACAGACGCACGCTCGAAGAGCGCTTACGCCACGAGGCCCTTTTCGACAGCCTGACAGGATTGCCCAATAGGGTCCTGTTCCTCGACCGACTGGCCCAGGCGGTTGCCACCGCGAAGCGCCAGCGAGGCTACTCCTACACGGTGCTCTGGCTGGACCTCGACAACTTCAAAGAGCTGAACGACAGCTTGGGCCATCCCTTAGGTGACAAGGTGCTCGTTGAGGTCGCCGAGCGCCTCCGCC
>PMZN01000041.1:2348-3859 GCA_003170375.1 Acidimicrobiaceae bacterium
TTGACGGTCACCGGGTCGTCGTGACGGCCAGCGTCGGGATTGCGACAAGCACAGTCGGGTACGAGCGGCCCGAAGATGTATTGCGTGACGCGGACATCGCGATGTATCGGGTCAAGTCGACCGGGCGCGGCACTTACTCCGCATGAGCATCCCCCTTTCCGTGGGGTCATCGACCGAGCAGATGTGATGCCGGTGGAGTGCAGAAGGCATGCTCAGGGATCGGTCAGCACAAGACTGCGTCACCGCAGACCTCCTAGTCGTCGGACCTTCGGACCCGACCTCCCTGCTGTGCAAGATCCTCACCCGAGTGCCGGCAGTACGTCCTCGCGCAATAGGCGGAGCTGCGTCATGTCGAACGGGTGACCGATACCGATCACCCAGTGCGAGATACCGACCTCGGCGTAACTCCGGATCTGGTCGGCAACTTCGGCCGGCGTGCCGAGAAGCCAGTTACCTCGTTGGCCTTCGAGGTCTTGGCCATGGCTCGCAGCCGTCCGCGACGCGAGAGCTTCGGCATCCTCGCGCGTTTGCGCCAGGGCGAGCAGAGGGTGCACCGACAGCTCTATCTCGTCGAAGTCCCTCCCTACCTCCTCGCAGCATCCTCTCAGCAGCGCGGATCTCTCAGCGAGCTTGCCCGGCGAGCCCTGCATGTTCCAAGTCGTCGCGTGCTTGGCAGCCAGTCGCAGGGTACCGAGGCCGGACCCGCCGATCGTGATCGGCGGGTGAGGCTGCTGCAGGGGCTTCGGCTCACACGGCGCGTCCTCGACCCTGTAGTAGTGACCCACGAAAGTCGTCCGCTGCTCGCGCCAGAGGGACCTGATGATCTGGAGCGCCTCGTCGAGACGGTCATAACGCTCTGCGAGAGGAGCGAAGGGCAATCCGTACGTCCGGAACTCCCGCTCCGCCCATGCTGCCCCGAGGGAGAACTCCAGCCTCCCGCCGCTGATGTGGTCAACCAGCGCGGCGCTCTTTGCCAGGGTGGCCGGGTCGCGGTAGAGGACGCCGTTCACCAGGACCCCGATACGCACGCGGGAAGTGAGAGTCGCCATCGCCGCCAAGGTCGTCAAGGTCTCGAAACAGGCACCGTCGTCGGCCCCGGAGAACGGCAGCAGGTGGTCGAAAGTCCAAGCAGAGTCGAAGCCGAGCTCTTCGACCGATCGCAGCGCCGCCACGTAATCCTGCCAGCTGGTGCGTTGAGCCTGAAGCTGCACACCGAAATGCAGCGGGCGACCTCGAACCTCCATGAGCATTCCTCCCCTTCACTCCCAGACCCGGTAGCCGCGGTCCGCGGCTGCGCGTCGCGCCACGGCGGATGCTAATGGGACTCGACCAGCCCTACTTGTGAGTAAGGCTGGTACACCGCACCTGACATCAGGGACCTCAACAACGCTCGTCGGTGGGGGCGCGAGTCCGCCCTCTCACTTCCGGTCGAAGAAGTGCTCGAGCTCGCTGACGACGAGGTCCGGGGCGGAATTGACGGCCGCGTGCCCATTGTCGGGCAGGATCACGAC
>PMZN01000041.1:3899-6674 GCA_003170375.1 Acidimicrobiaceae bacterium
GAGGTCGACGCTCGTGAGCGCCTCCGCCTCTCTCGGAAGCGTTGCCGCGACAATCGGGAGGACATCTTGCGCCCCAGGGACCGCCCTGTACTCCTCGAACTGCTCCGCAGTGAGACCGACGACCTCGGTGATGAAGCTGAACATCGCGCGACCGGTCTTGCCTTCGGACACCAAGGCAGTGGCTCGCTCTACCCATTCTCTTGGGACTGTCTGAGGTCCGGGCGGTTCGTAAAGCGCAATACGACGGAACGGTGCCCGTTGAGCGGCTGCGCCGAGTGTGCAGGTCGCGCCATAGCTGTGGCCGAAGACATCCACGGGGGCGTCTTGTTCTTGTGCCAGACGGGTGGCTACCGCCGCAATGTCTTCGAACTCCTTGCTGAGAGCGTAGAGCCCGGTGTCGCCACTTGAGCCCCTGCCCCTTCGGTCCATCGCAGTAACCCGCCGGTGCTCCGCGAGAGCTGACCATATGGGCTCCCACCCCTCTAGCCGGCCCATTCCACCGTGCACGAGCAGCAGCGCCGGCCCAGTGCCAGCTGTCAGCAGGCCGATGCTGACGTCATCGGCGCCGATCACCGAATGTCTTGCTCCCTCCACCGAACACCTGCCTACGAGAACCAAGGGGACAAGGGCAATCGAGCCTCATCCCCGCTGCCCTGTCACGACAGTCATTCGAGCCACGCTATCGATCTCGCACACAGCGTCGCTCCGAAGGCCAACCCGCTGCGAAGGGTCGAAGACGCGAACAACGGATCCGGCGTCTCGCTGAGCGGGCACAGCGCGGAGGGCACGTGTCGACCGGGATCTCGTTCACCCACAGACGTTGAGATCGGCCAGATCGTCGGGCGAGAAGGCTTCGTCTTCTGTGACCTGCGCGAGCCTGAGCCGACGACCGCTTCGGGCGCGGCGTCGGATGATCACGGCACGCGACAAGCTGGCACCTCGTTCGGCTCGGATGCTCTGATGACTCAGCGTTTGCGGGCCTGGAGCGTGTAACTCGCTGCGAGGCGCCAAGGTCGGTCGTGGAGCCGCCATTCACCGGTGGCGTCCACGCTCATCTGACCGGGGATCGCCTCCCACGGGACGCTGTCGTGCTCGACCAGGCCCGTGAGGTCCATGCCTGCGTCGAGGACGGCTGTGACAGTCTCGCCGAGGCCGTGGTTCCACTCATGGGTGACATTGTGGGAAAACTGCACCTCGGTCTCGACGTAGGTGCCACCATCTTCGAAGATGAGGGGCTCTTCCCGTTGGAAATACGGGTGGTCAACGACGAGACGGTCGAGATGGGACTCGTCGATGGCGAAGAGCATCGGATGGCCTTCTCGGATGAACAGCCGTCCGTTCGGCCGGAGCAAGCCGGCGACGACCGCGGCCCACTGCGCGATGTCGGGCAACCAGCCGAGGGCTCCGATGCCTGTATAGACGAGGTCGAACGAAGCGCGCTCGAGCACATCGAGGGCACTGTACACGTCGGCCTCGACAAATTCGATCGACGTCCCGGACCGCTGCGCGAGGCTCCGCGCCTCAGCTAGCGACGCAGGCGAGAAGTCGAGGCCGGTCATCTGAGCGCCGAGGCGCGTTAGCGAAACCGTGTCGGTGCCGATGTGGCACTGAAGATGGACTCCCTCCACACCGGCGAGCTCGCCGAGCCGAGATCGGTCGAAGCAGACAACCTTGGACAGGAAGGAAGGATCGGAGACGAAGCGCTCGACGGCATAGTCGGGCGAGGCTGCATGCGCTGGAGCCCGCTCGTCCCAGTTGGCCCGGTTGACCTCCAGATAGTCCTGCATCTCAACATGATGTCGCAAGCACGCCAGAAAGAGAAGTACGTGGCGTGCTGCGACGTGGTCAGCGCTGTCCGGTCGGAGAACAGTGGACCCTCGTCACACCGATGAAACAAGTGGGTGCACGACCCCTGTTGCCTTGCGAGGGAAGCAATGAGCCGTGCACCCGTCTCAGTATGTCGCGGTACTTCCCGGCTCGCGCCGCCACCGAGGCCTCACGCCGAGCCACGCGGCGAAGACCGCCCCTGGGCGGGCTTACGCCACGAACTCGTTTCAGATCGGCGAGTAAGAGCTCTCGACCGTCTGCTGGTACGCGGGGAAACTTTGGATCTCGGCATACCACCCGTCTGCGCGCAGCTCCCACGGTCCGATCGGACGACCGATCAGGGCCTCGGCGCTGGCACTGTCAGGCTCCGAATCGTCGATGCCCCCGATGATGCCCGGGACGCTGAGGACCGGACCCTCCGCGCTGGCCAACACGTACAGGTAGCCGGCGTATTTTCCGCCGAGCTCGTTCGGCACGTAGGCGACGGTGGGGGGGCGGACGTTGTTTCGGGCTCCTGGGGGGCGAAAGTCCGAATCGATCATGAGCAATCCCTCCCTCTCATCCGGATGCTCCGCGCACCGACTTCGGTTGCACTATGTCTCGGCTCGGGCGAAACCATCGGGCCTCGTGCAGTCTCGAATTTCGACAACGTGACGACGCCAGGCTCGCAAGACAAGTGGCGCACTACAACACCACCGACCGTGCTGATCTCGACAAGCAATGCCTCTTGGCTTTCGAGCATCGTCCACCCCCAACCTCAGAAGTGTCCTCGCCATCCGACATGCCCCGACCGACCACACTCCCGGCAACTGGAGAATCCCCCGGCTCGCCCTTGAACCGATTATTGATTGTGGTTCCTCCCGCGAGACGCTTGCAATGGCGATTCCGTTACAGGGCTGTGGCACCGATCGAAAGGCCCGAGACGCTGGCGAGAAGTACGCGAAGCTC
>PMZN01000041.1:6817-10834 GCA_003170375.1 Acidimicrobiaceae bacterium
GGTCGACAGTGATCGTGAATCAGGCCGCCGGTTCTCGGGGGTGACTGCGTGATCGTGTCCCCTAATACCAGCACCCCGGATCCCCCCCCGGGGTGCTGTCGCGTGAGGACCCAGAGTCGCAGGGGAACGGCCGACCAGAACGCCCAGAGTGACTGGAGGCGGGAGCAGGGTGCAACGACGGGACCAGGACGCCTGCCAGCCCAGCCACCCCATCAGATCAGACAGCCTGTCAAATGAGTCTGCCGAGGCAACTTGACCACCGCGTGAAGAACCGGAAGCTCAAGTGCACGGCTCGCACAGGTGGTTCGGGTTGCGACGCCGGAGGTCCCGGTGCTTCGGAGATGCCGTCAATCCCTACACCGCCGAACTGGTCCCCCTACGATCGGTTACCCGAGTCGCGGGAGCCAGGTTCCTTCACCACAGAGGAGCATTTGTCATGCCAGCACCTGATCCAAGTGCCAAAGTCAGCCCCTCGCGTGATATCGCAATGCTAACCAGCGCACTTACCCTCGAGGAGAAGGCCGCGCTCACCGTCGGGATCGACAACTGGCGAACCGCGAGCTTCCCTCGACTTGGCATACCGTCGGTCAAGACAACCGACGGGCCGAACGGCGCACGTGGCGACACCCTCGACCATGCGAGCATCACCCCTTCTGTCTGTATTCCCTCGGCAACCTCGCTCGGCGCGACCTGGGACCCGGCTGTCGTCGAACAGGCGAGCGCGATCGTGGCTCGGCAAGCTCTGGAGAAGGGCTGCCGAGTCCTTCTCGCGCCAACCGTGAACCTGCACCGTCACCCCCTCTGGGGTCGGAACTTCGAGTGCTTCTCGGAAGATCCTGTGCTGACCGGAAAGCTGGCGGTCGCCTACATCGATGGTGTTCGGAAGAACGACGTCGTGGCGACGATCAAGCACTTCGTCGGCAACGAGGTCGAGCACGAGCGCAATACCTCCTCGTCCGATATCGACGAGCGGGCCTTGCGAGAGCTGTATCTCTTGCCTTTCGAGTATGGGGTCCGAAACGCCGGCGTGCTTGCGCTCATGACCTCCTACAACCGGGTCAATGGGCGCTTCGTCCCCGACGACGGCCGGCTTCTCGACGGCATCCTTCGCAAGGAATGGGGATTTGCAGGATTCGTCATGACCGACTGGAGCGGTATCGCAGGAACTGTCGAGGCAGCTACCGCAGGACTCGATCTGGAGATGCCGGCCCCGGCGCGCGCGTTCGGCCCGGCGCTCGTCGATGCCGTGCGCTCGGGCCAGCTGGACGAGAAGCAGCTCGACAAGATGGTTCACCGCATGCTTACGGTCTTTGACGGTGTCGGCGCGCTCGACGACGTACCGGTCGACGAGCATCCCGAGGACCGAGCGGAGGACAGGGCCTTCGTTCGCCGAGCCGCCGCCGACGGAATCGTTCTCCTCGCAAACGATGGCCTCCTCCCGCTCGATGCCTCCGGGCTTCGCCGCATCGCGGTCGTCGGACCGAACGCGGAGCGGCTCGCTGTCATGGGCGGTGGAAGCGCAAGCGTCACACCCCACTATGTGCTGTCGCCTGTGACCGTGCTTCGGGGGCGACTGGGGAGCGCAGCCGAGATCATCTACGCGCCCGGGGTCGCAAGCGACGGTGTCGCGGATGAGGCGAGCATCGAAGCTGCAGTCAGTGCGGTCGAGGGAGCTGATGCCGTCGTCCTCATCGTCGGAACCGACGAGGTATGGGAGAGCGAAGGCTACGACCGCGAGACGATGGAGCTCCCGCGCAATCAGGACGAGCTGGTGAGACGGGTGCTCTCAGCGCATCCGCGCAGCGTCGTGGTCGTCAACTCCGGCTCCCCGATCAGTCTCAGCTGGGCGGACCATGCGGCGGCGATCATGCAGACCTGGTTCGGAGGTCAGGAACTGGCGAACGCCATCATCGACGTGCTTTTCGGCGACAGCGAGCCCGGTGGACGCCTCCCGACGACGCTGCCGATGTGCATCGAGCACACGCCGGCATTCGGGAGCTTCCCTGGGGAGTCGAGCACGGTCCGCTATAGCGAAAGTCTGCTCGTCGGTTACCGGTGGTACGAAACGCGCGGGCTGCCGGTGCGCTTCCCGTTCGGCCACGGACTCTCGTACACGAACTTCGAGATCGGCGCACCGAGCACGTCCGCTTCGACACTACAGCCGGGTCGTAGCCTGAGCATCGAAGTTCCGGTGACCAACATCGGCCAGCGTCGGGGCGCCGAGGTCGTCCAGCTCTACGTCGCACCGCCAGAAGGAGGACGGTCCCGGCCAGGTGGTCGCTTCCGTCCGGTGAAGGAACTGCGAGCCTTCGCGAAGGTATGGCTCGACCCCGGCGAGACGACGTCGGTGTCGCTCGAGCTCAACGAGCGGTCGTTCGCCTACTACGACATCGCCGACACAAATTGGCTGTCGCTTCGTGCCCGGATGCCGAATACGGTGTTCCACCACGGCCCGGTACCGGCTTCGCTGCACCGATCCCAGCCGGGCTGGTACGTCGATTCGGGCACCTACCAGCTCCGCATCGGACGGTCGTCGGCCGAGATCAGCCACGTCGTCGAGGTGGAGGTGACTGGCGCCAACTCACCCCTGCCTAGCTCGCTACGGCCGCAGTGATGCTCGGACGAGGTCCCGCCGGCAAAGTTCGAAGCCGCCCACTGCCGTCCGACAAGACCAGTCGAGCTCGGCGGATCCCAAACGACCGAGTCTGCGTAGGACCCGGGCCGCTTCACTTGTGAGTTGACCGTGCGGTTCCTCTGTTGTTCGGTGGACAGGTGACGGAACTGTTCGCCCCGCTGCGAAGCCGGGCATTCCGGTGGCTCGAGGGGACGGGCCTGTTCGCCAACGCCGGCGTCTGGATGGCGACGCTCGTCGGCGGCTTCATCATGGAGCGCCTGACGACCTCGCCGGTCCTGGTCACCCTCGCCACGACGATGAGCCCGCTCGCCGGCATTCTCGCCGTCGTGTTCTCCGGTGCCGCGGCGGACTCCCGGGACCGTCGTGCCGTGCTGCTCGTGGCGAAGATCCTGCTCATCGGTTCGGTGGCGTTCCTCGTTCTGATGTCATCGTCTCAGCTGCTGACTCCGGCGACGCTCCTGATCGGGCTCGCTGGCATGGGCATAGCTGGCGGGACGTCCTCGCCGTCGTGGTGGACGACGATCGGCAGCCTCGTGCCGCCCGACCTGGTCCCCGTCGCTCTCAGCCTGGACAGCTTCCAGTGGAACATCGGCCAGGTTGTGGGACCGGTGCTCGGCGGTGCAGTCCTAAGGGACGCGGGCACCACGGTGTTCTTCGCCCTCTGCGGCGCTGTCATGGTTCCACTCGTCGGTTTCCTCCTCATGTGGCGGGGGAGGGACGACCTCCGCTTGTCCACGCCGGGCGGGTCGGCTGCCGAAAGCCTCCTAGGTGCGATTTCGTCCGGGTGGCGGTACTTCTCGAACACGCCAGGCCTGCGGGCCATCGCCGCCCGGACGGCGCTCTACGTCACGCCGGCGGCGGCGCTCGGAGCGTTGCTTCCNNCTCTTCGCCGCTCACTACCTGCACGTCTCGGCCTTCGGCTACGGCCTCATACTGGCGGTCAGCGGAGTGGGCGCCATGTTCGCGGCCCTCGTTCTTCCCCGCCTGCAGGGTCACCTCCACCTGGACGCCATCGTCGCCGCCGCCACGCTCGCCAACGCTCTCGCCTTGATTGCCCTGGTCGTCTGGCCGACGCGCTGGGCGGCTGTGCCCGTGCTCGGCGTCACCGGCGCGTCGTGGGTGTGGGCGACCGTGGCCTTCGTCATCGCCGCACGCCAGGTGACTCCGGAGTGGGTGCAGACTCGCTCGCTGTCGCTTTACTACGTCGTGCTACAAGGGCCGTTTGTTCTCGGCGGGCTCGGCTTCGGCGTCATAGACACGTTCCTGCCGCTGCGCGAAACGCTGCTGATCGCGGCCTTCACCCTCGTGCCGGGCATCCTCCTCATCCCCCGGTACCGCTTGCCGGTCGTAGACCGCTCCTCGTTGCAGCTCGTCGCGAGCCC
>PMZN01000041.1:10883-12037 GCA_003170375.1 Acidimicrobiaceae bacterium
TTCCTCGTGCCTTCCTGGAACGGCTACCTGCTCCAGCGCGCTCACTACACCAAGGCGGACAGAGAGGTCGAGGAGCGAGCGTCCGCGTTCCACCGGGAACCCGGCGGACCGAAGGTCACCCGTTTGGTTCACCCCGATACCGTCGAGGCCGCCCGTGCTCGGTCTGCCTGGCGGCGGGAGATGCTCCGGCTACTGAGACCGCAGTAGGGCTCGGCCCGTGCCTCGGCTCAGTCCTTGCGCCCGGTAAGGGCAAGTCGAACACCGACAGCGATGATGGCCAAGCCGCCGATGCCACCGATGAGCTCTACTCGCCTTGGTGACTTTGCGAACCACAGCCGGACCGTCCCTGCGAACAAGCCCCAGGCGTTGTCGCAAACCAGAGCGATGGCGGAGAACACGGCCCCCAGCACCAAGATCTGACCCGAAAGACTCCCGTCGGCTCGACTGACGAACAGCGGGAGGATGGCAACAAGGAATACGACCGTCTTAGGATTGGTGACCCCGACGACGAAGCCCTGCAACAAGAAGCGACGCCGTGACGGAGTTTCTGCTGGATGCAGCATCGTGAGCAGTGACCGGCGATCACGGATCGTTCTCACACCCAGGTAGACGAGGTAGGCGGCGCCGAACAGCTTCAGAGCTGTCAGCACCGCCACTGAACGCTCGGCGACCGCGCCGATCCCGAATGCCACGGCCACGACTTGGATGTATTCGCCGAAGGTGTTGCCGACGACCGTGAGCACGGCGGCTTTGCGTCCATAGGCCAGCGCGCGAGCGACGATGAACGTGACACTCGGACCTGGGATGACGATGATCACAAGTGCGGTGAGAGCGAAAGCTGTGACATGACCAGTCGCAGGCATGCCCAACGCTATATCCGGACTTGACCTCTTCGTTGAAGGCTCTTCCGGATACACCGCTCGAAGGTGCGGGCATGCCTCTGACCAATGACCGAAGCCACGGTGAGGAGCGAGGCGGTCACCTCCCAGGCAGGACAGGACGCCAGGTCGTGCCGTCGACAAGGTAGTCCTCACAGCTTCCCCGAACGTGGGCGCCGTTCCGGTCCGCGCTTACTATTGGCCGATGCCAGGAGTCGGGCCGAATATGAGCTTTGCACCTTATGAACGGCCTGTACGGGCCGCGTTCGTGGGCCT
>PMZN01000182.1 GCA_003170375.1 Acidimicrobiaceae bacterium
GGCGCGGCCTTGACCGCGGCCTTCACGACCGCGGGCGACGCCTTTGCCGACGCCGCACTCAAAGGCTTGGCCGAACCTGGCTTGGAGGCCTTCTGAACCGCAACGGGCGCCACTTTTGCAGGCGCCTTTGGCTTGGCCGCGGACGCAGCCTTCTTCGACGACTCGATTGTCGTCTTGGGCGCCGCAGCTTTCGCGGACGCCTTCGAGGCGTTCGCCTTCACGACGGCTCCCTTCTCGGCATCGGCCGCCACCATGGTCCTTGGCACCATCGGTCCCTCCTGTCGCGGCGAGGGTGACCGACGATAGCCGTACCGGCCACCAGTCGCCAAGAGCACATCACCGTTCTCAAGGTCTCGATCGACCCGGCCGCTCCGTGTGGTCGTGCGACCCGGGCCGGACAGTCGCCGAACGGAGCTCTTGCGCGATCGCGTCGCGCGCCCGGCCGGGGTCGATGTCGGCGACGCGAACGCGCTTGAGCCGGCTCTTCTCCCCCGAGACGATTTCGACCTGAGACTTGCGAACACCTAACAGATCGGCAACGAACTCGACACACTGCGAGTTGGCGCGGCCTCCGATGGGCGGAGCGGCCACCTTCAGAGCGAGCGCGTCGCCGTGACGCCCGGTGACCGACGAACGGCCGGCACCTGGTTGGACACGGACCCGCAACACGATGCCGACAGGTCCGCCTTCGGGCGACTCGACGTCGAAAAAGTCATCTGCCATGGCCGCCTACTGTATGGCCATGGCAGAGGCACCCGGCGCGAGCCCTTATCCGCAGGTACCCGCGCAGCCGCGCTATCCCTCCCTCGAGGAGCAGATACTCGCCTTTTGGCAAGCGGACCGCACCTTCGAGGCGTCTGTGGCCCTGCACGGACCGGAGACCGAGTACGTCTTCTACGACGGGCCCCCGTTCGCGAACGGGCTGCCCCACTACGGCCATCTCCTCACCGGCTTCGTGAAGGACGCCGTCCCTCGCTATCAGACGATGCTCGGCCATCGCGTCGAGCGCCGCTTCGGCTGGGACTGCCACGGCCTCCCGGCCGAGATGGCCGCTGAGCAGGAGCTCGGGCTTTCCGGCCGGCAAGCGGTGATCGCCTACGGTCTCGACAAGTTCAACTCCTACTGCGGCCAGATCGTGCAGCGCACCACCGACGCCTGGGAGCGCTATGTGACTCGCCAGGCGCGGTGGGTCTCGTTCGAGGACACCTACAAGACCATGGACCTCTCCTTCATGGAGAGCGTGCTCTGGGCCTTCAAGCGCCTCTACGACAAGGGGCTCGCCTACGAGGGATTCCGAGTCCTGCCCTACTGCTGGGAATGCGAGACCCCGCTCTCGAATTTCGAGACCCGCCAGGACGACTCGTATCGGGATCGCACCGATCCGGCCGTGACGGTGCGTTTCGACCTGGAGCCGGTCGAAGACGGGCCTGAGCTTTTGCGGGGACCGCTCGGGATGCTCGCATGGACCACGACGCCGTGGACCCTGCCGTCGAACCTGGCGCTCGCCGTCGGACCGGACCTCCGCTACGCGGTGCTGCAATGGGGCGACAGGCGCGTCGTCATCGGTGACAGGTGCCTCGAGGCATACGCGGACGTTCTCAGCGGTGCCGAGATCCTCGGCACCGTGGCCGGCGCGGATCTCGTCGGGCGCCGATTCCGCCCGCTGTTCCCGTACTTCTCCGACACGCCCGGCGCGTTCGTGGTCCTCGGCGAGGATTTCGTCGCCATGGACGAGGGCACCGGGATCGTCCAGATGGCGCCCGGGTTCGGTGAGGACGACCAGCACGCCTGTGAAGCGGTCGGGATCCCCGTGATCTGCCCCGTGGACGATCGGGCACGGTTCACCGCCGAGGTGGGCGACCTCGCCGGAGTGCAGGTCTTCGACGCCAACGCCACGATCGTCGACCGGCTCGGTGCGGCCGGGGCACTTGTNNATGAGCTCGTGGTTCGTTCAGGTCACGGCCTTGAAGGACCGCATGGTCGAGCTCAACCAGCAGATCGCCTGGATTCCCGAGCACGTGCGCGACGGCGCCTTCGGCAAATGGCTGGAAGGGGCGAGGGACTGGTCGATCAGCCGGAACCGTTTCTGGGGAACGCCCATCCCGGTGTGGAAGAGCGACGACCCTCGCTTTCCGCGTGTCGACGTCTACGGCAGTCTCGACGAGCTCGCAGCGGATTTCGGAGTGCGGCCCGGCGACTTGCACCGCCCCTTCATCGACGAGCTGACCCGGCCGAATCCCGACGACCCCACCGGAGCTTCGACGATGCGCCGGATCCCCGATGTCCTGGACTGCTGGTTCGATTCCGGGTCCATGCCCTTCGCACAGCTGCATTATCCCTTCGAGCACGCCAAGAGGTTCGAGGACCACTTTCCCGCCGACTTCATCGTCGAGTACGTGGGCCAGACCCGTGGCTGGTTCTACACCTTGCACGTGCTGGCGACGGCGTTGTTCGACCGGCCTCCCTTCAAGGCCTGCATCGCACATGGCATCGTGCTCGGCGACGACGGCCGGAAGCTCTCCAAGCGGCTGCGCAATTTCCCCGATCCCGAGGAGGTGTTCGCCTCCTACGGTGCCGACGCGATGCGCTGGTACCTGCTCAGCTCGCCCGTGCTGCGCGGCAACGACGTCGTCATCGAGGAGAAGGGGCTGGCCGAGCCGATCCGGCTGGTCTGCAACCCGATCTGGAACACCTGGTACTTCCTGTCCATGTACGCCAACGCGGACGGCCTCGGGGGACGGGTCCGGACCGACCAGACCGGCGTGCTCGACCGCTACGTCCTCGCCAAGACGCGCCGGCTCGTCGAGGACGTCACGGCGGCCATGGAGAGCTACGACCTTGCCGGCGCGACCGGTCACATCTCGTTGTTCCTGGACGCGCTGACCAACTGGTACGTACGCCGCAGTCGCGACCGCTTCTGGCGCCCGGTGAACGCCGGGGCGGCACCCCTGGCCCCTGGGGTTCCCGGGGCCCCGCCCGACGACAAACAGGACGCCTACGACACCCTGCACACGGTTCTCGAGGTGCTCTGCCGGGTCGCGGCACCTTTCCTCCCGTTCCTCAGCGAGGCCGTCTATCGGGGCCTGACCGGGCAGCGCAGCGTGCACCTCGAGGCGTGGCCGGACGCCGACGAGCTGCCTTCGGACCCCGGCCTCGTCGAGGCCATGGACCTCGCACGCGAGGTGTGCTCGGCCGGCCACTCCGTGCGCAAGGCGGCCGGGCGCCGGGCGCGCCTGCCGCTGTCGTCATTGACAGTGGCGGCGCCAGGTGCCGGTCGCCTCCTCGACTACGCGGACCTGATCGCCGACGAGGTGAACGTGCAACAGGTCAAGCTTGTCGAGACTGTGGGCGACCTGGCGGAGACCGTTCTCAACGTCATCCCTGCCGCGCTCGGCCCGAGGCTCGGAGCGCGCACGCAGCACGTCATCGCGGCAACGAGGAAGGGCGACTGGTCGCAGCTCCCCGACGGCACGGTGGCGGCCGGTGGCGTACGGCTCGAGCACGGCGAATTCGAGCTGCGCCTGCGCCCTTCGGACCCGG
>PMZN01000038.1:0-3651 GCA_003170375.1 Acidimicrobiaceae bacterium
TTCTTCTGCTCCTCATCACCGTCGGCTTACAGTTTGCCCTCTGGGCGCTGGCATCCCACGCCCTGTCGGACTCGGTTGCCCAAGGAGGCGCAGCACTGCGTGCCGAGGGTGGGACCAGTACTGCGGCGCGCAGCGTCACGCTCCAAGAGATACAGGCGCTCGCGAGTGGCCTCGTGTTGCGGCCGACCGTCTCGGTTCAGTTTCTGTCCGACGGTGTCGCTTCGCTCACTGCATCGGGCGTCGTGCCTTCCCTGCTACCGGACATGAGCCTCGCCGTCTCGGCGGAGTCAACCGGTCCTGAGCAGCTGTTCCGGGCAAGCGGATGAGTGCGGCGACCGCGACGGGCGCGGGCACGCGGTCGATGGGAGCGACAAGGCTGGCTACCGGACGGTCCGAGGCCGGATCGGCAGCTGCCGAGATCGTGATCCTCACCCCGTTGCTCGTCATGCTCGCTCTGCTCTTTGTAGTCGGCGGGCGCCTCGCCAACGCCTTGCAGGAGGTCGGAGACGCCGCGCGCACGTCGGTCGAATCCGCCGTCATCGCATCAACGGCCTCGACCGCCCAGGCACAGGCGGCGGCCGCGGCAGGCTACGAGATCTCACACGACGGACTTCAATGCATGCCGTACTCCCTGACGACCGACGTAACCCACTTCACCCCGGGAGGTTCCGTCTCGGTCCAGCTCCGTTGCGGCGTCGGCCTCGTCACACTCGGGATACCCGGCCTCCCAGGCTCAGTCACGCTGTCCGGCGACGCGTCTGCCGGGATCGAGCTCTATCGGGAAATGGGATGACGGGCTCTCAAACACGAAAAGCGCGGAAGTCGCCGAGATCTGTGCGGAGACGGCGAGGAACCGGCGCTCCTGCTCCAAGCTCTCATCGCGCGGGGCACTCGGGGAGCGGTCGCTCCCTCGAACTCGAGCGCGGAGCGCTGACGCCGTTCGTGATGCTGCTCTGCGTCGCGCTCCTTGCGGTGCTGGCCCTCGTAGTCGACGGAGGCCGAGCATTGAGCGCGCGAGAAACCGCCCTAAGCGAGGCAGAGCAAGCCGCTCGCGTGGGCGCCGCGCAGCTCTCCGTTGCCTCGATGCACGCAGGCCTGACGAGCTTCCAGGTTGCGCGCGCGACAGCAGCCGCCGAACAGTACATGGCTGCCTCTGGACATCCCGGCTCTGCAGCGGTCGTCGGCGCTTGCGTCGTCGCGACCGTACGGACCTACCGACTTGCCACCCCTCTCCTCGCGCTCGTCGGGATCGACGACATCCCCGTGTCGGCATCGGCTGCGGCCACAGTCGTCGTCGGCTAGCTGCTGCCGCTCCCGCGATGTCTGCCCCCCAACCACGACCAACGCGCCAAAGGCCGGGCGTGCCTCACGAACGGCCCTTTGACATGATGGGAATCGAACCGGAATACTGCGGGCGCCGCGTGCCTGTGACGGACTCGCCTGCATGAAGCCTGACCCGCCCGTCTCCCCGGCCCATCGGCCGACCACGTGCGTCTTGAAGTAGGAGCCTGCCATGAGTTCGCCGATTCCGGGTACCTCGGGGAGCGACCCGGCAGACGTGCGTCACGGCTCGGCTGTGAACCCTACGAGCGCGCTTGCACTCAGCGGGCTGCTCAAGGTCCAGAGGAGGTGGTCCCTCGCCTCCCTTGCGGGTCTGGAGGCGGGCCACTCCGACTTGACCAATGCCGCTTATGGCGGACTCGCCGCCCTTGATGGCACCGGCCTCGATCCGACCGGGTCGATCGAGAGGCGCTGGCCGGTCTCAGGCGCGGCCTCATCAGTGCTGCCCACTACGGGGCGTTCCCGGCTGCCCGTCCATCTCGAGGACTCCGAGTGGAGCCGGCTCGCCCTCGGCGTGGCCGCGGAGGTCCTGGCGTCCCTCGGAGAACCGGCGAACGCGGACGTCCTCCAGCTCGATCCCGATTCCGTCACCGTTCACGTACCGACGTCGGAGCCGCCGCAATGGCCATTCAACCCGGGGCGAGTCGCTCGATCGTGGGCGCTGCCGCGCGACTCGCGCATAATCGCCTCCCTCCCGGTCACACCGGCGATCACGGGCGCGGCCCGAAAGGCCGCCCTGGTCACCCTGTCCGAGATCCATGGGCGGCGCGCCCTCGTTGACCTCGTGGCCGTCGGCTCCACGCTCCTCAAGGGACCTCCGCCTGCGGTCGGCGCGAAGATCGCAGATGTCGCGGTCGAGCTCGGATCCCGACGGTGGTCCGATCTCGAAACCCTGATCTTGGTCGCGTTCGATCGGCCGATGCCCCTGCTCGAGGACACCAGTCACACTCCGAACATCGCGGCAGCCCTCGAGGAGATCACTGTCCGTTCCATGAACCGGGCGGGTTCGACGTCTATCTGCGTGATCGTTCCACCATGGGCGAGCGATCCAGCCGACCCCCTGCTCGGTGAGCTGATCCGATTCTGTGAACGAACCGCCGGCGTCGGAGTTCTGTGCTGCGCCAGCGCGGAGGGCGCGCTGTGCCTGTGGGAGCTTGCCCCCGAGGCGGCGGACCAACCCACCCTCACCTTCGGCGACGGGCGCCGGATCCCGGGCCTCGACCTCGCGCAGCTCTCTGAGCTCGCCATCAGCTCCGAGAGCGCGCCACAAACGCGAGGGCTTCCGGGACCCGGGCCTGGCCCAGGTCCAGAACCCGGGAACCCACCCTTGGCGACTGCGGGACGGACACACGAGAGGAGATCTGGGCCAGCGCCACGAAGCGTCCCGATTGAGATCGCGGTGCTCGGCAACGTCCAGGTCAACGGCGCTCCGGAGTCGTTCCGGTACCGCAGGCGACTGACCGAGCTCGTCGCGTTCCTCGCCATGCACCCCGATGGCGCGACGACGGACGCGTTCGCGACGGCCCTCTGGCCGGAGCGAAGGGTCCCGCTCCAGACCCTCGCGAACCGCCTCTCCGAAACGAGACGGGCACTCGGCATAGCGAGCGACGGCCGGCCTCGTCTCCGCAAGCAGGGCAGGCGTCACCTCATCGTGGAAGCCGAGACCGACTGGGACCGGTTCAGGGAGCTCGCCTCGGAATCAAGCGGCGCCGACTCTTGGCGTAGGGCGCTCGCTCTCGTCCGCGGCCGGCCCTTCGACGGCCTCGACCGAGGCGAATGGGCCCAGCTCGAGGGCTACATGGCAGCGGTTGAGGCCTCCGTGGTCGGTGTCGCATGTCGTGTCGGAGAGCACGCCCTCGATCGCGGTGAAGGCGGTCTCGCCCACTGGGCGGCGCTTCAAGGATTGCTCGTGTCGCCCTGGGACGAACGGCTCTACCGACTCCTGATGCGGGCGGCAGACGGGCTCGGCAATCGCGGTGGCGTAGACGCTGCACTTCGCAGCCTGGCGCTTGCGCTCGAGCTCGAGGGCGACCCGCTTCTCGGCATCCATCCCGAGACATCGGCTCTCTATCGCAACCTCACCTCCAGGTCGCGCGCGTAGCTTCGAGGATCAGTCGCCAACCAAGGCTACGGTGGACCCGTGGGGATACTCGAAGGCAAGCGCATTCTGGTCACCGGAGTGCTGACTGATGACTCTCTCGCTTTCGGTGCGGCGCGCCTCGCCCAGGAGGAAGGAGCCGAGGTAGCCCTCACCGGCTTCGGTCGGGGCCTTTCGCTCACAAACCGTGCAGCCCGCAAACTTCCGGCGGC
>PMZN01000038.1:3743-4107 GCA_003170375.1 Acidimicrobiaceae bacterium
GCAAGGCGGCGGGCGGAGGATCGATCGTCGGCTTCGACTTCGACGCCACCGTGGCCTGGCCCGGCTACGACTGGATGGGCGTCGCGAAGGCGGCGCTGGAGTCGCTCGCCCGCTACCTCGCCCGCGACATGGGACCGAACGGCACCCGGGTCAACCTCGTCGCGGCGGGCCCCATCAGCACGGTGGCAGCGAGATCGATACCCAGTTTTGAGCGCTTCGAGAGCGTGTGGGACGCGCGTGCCCCGCTCGGCTGGGACGTTCGCGACTCCGAAGCAGTCGCACGAGCCTGCGTGGCGCTCTTGTCGGACTGGTTCCCGCGGACAACCGGGGAGATCATCCACGTTGACGGCGGGTTCCACGCCAC
>PMZN01000085.1 GCA_003170375.1 Acidimicrobiaceae bacterium
GAACCTGCGGGACCCGAACCGGCGGGACCCGAACCTGCGGGACCCGAACCTGCGGGGATCCCGTCCGCGGCCACTGGCCGGTCCGCGGTGAACGGCCCTGAGCCGAGGTGGTCGACGGTCCGCAGGTTCGAGCCTCCTGCACCCTGGCTGCCCGCGTTCTTGGAGCCGAGTCCTGCAAGACCACCGAGGCCTCCGGCTCCTCCGATCTCCATGCCGGCAATCTCCGCGCCCAGACGTTGGCCGGCGCGGACCGGCCGCTGGCCGAGACCCTCCAGGTGGGCGACCGCGCCCGCCTCTACAGCCGGGACGAGCTTCAGCAGAGCGAACGGGGCGAATGCCGCGATGGCGAGCAGGGCCACGCCTTCGACCACTCCCGAAACACCGCTGGAGCTTCCTAACAACCCCGCGGCAAGCGCCAGCACCGACGCGATCACGAGCTTCGAAAGCACAAGGGCGGCGAGGGTCTCGCCGAGCCTGCGGGCCCAGTGCGATGTCGCCGGCCACGCGAGGCCAACCAGCGCAAGAGGCAAGAACAGCGAAGCGGCCGCGATGGCCGCCGATCGGACAGCGAGCTCAAGCCAGAGCACGAAAGCGACGATTGCAGCGGTGAGCACGACCAGGAACGCCCCAAAAGCCGCGAGCCCGGGTCCTCCCGTCTGCTCGAGTCCCGCGACCAAACCCAGCAACAACCTGTGCGTCGGGTCACCAGCCGCGCCAAGAACCATCGCGCTCGCCTGGTCCGTCGCGGCCAACCCGAGAGCGACGAGCTGCACGCTCACACCGGTGAACAACAAGGCGAGCGGCAGTCGCACAAGCGCGCTGCGAAGCAATCCTCCCGGCTCTTGACGGATGATCGCCTGGATCGCGCCGACGGCTAGGAGAGGCAGGGCGACGCCGGCGCTGAGCACCGCCATGACGTCAAACTCCGAGCGAAAAGCACTTCCGCTGAGCATGGGCTCGGTGCTCGCCGACAACACCTTGCCGAGAACACCGACGAGCGAAGCAGCTCCACTCGCGACCCAGACCAACAGGTCATGGAAGAACCCACCAAGGAGCGCCTTGGTGAGCGAACCCACAAGTCCGGTGCCTCCGACACCGGTGAAGACGCCTCCGATCGTGTGGGACAGTGCCCCGACTGTCCCCTCGATCGATCGGAGGATCCCGGCGAGCCCACTGCTGCCACCGTTGGTGCCGCTCGCGCCTTGAGCGCTCAGCGACACGACGAGATCGCGGGCGTGCCCCGTCAACGCCAGACGATGAAAAGGCTCAGTGGATCCCATGGCCGGTCTGGAACAAGAAGTTCACGAGTGTCGGTGCGGCCCCGATGAGAAGTGCGGCGACACCGGAGGCAAGCACCGCCTTTCGGCCGGTGTTCGCGTATTGGTAGTTGTTCGTATGGCTTCCGAGCGCCCAAGCCGCCGCACCGAGCACAAGCCCGACGAGCGACGCTACCAGCGCCCACCAACCGAGGCCGTTGGTGAGCTGCTGGATCGTGGACTGGCCCGGTAGCGCCGAGGAGCTCGGGTTCATCGTGACGATGCCGGCAAGCAGGGAAGCGAGCGGCGAGACGGTCATCGACCTACCTTTCCGAACGGCTGACTTTTCATGGCCGAGCGATCGGCGAGTTGTGTGGCGTCGGCTTCGGCCACGTGGTTCCTTGAGGTTGGTCGCGCCGACTACCGCCTCACCTACCGCACCAACACCAAGGAGTAGAGGCGGGCGCAAGCGCGGTTGCGCTTTCAGCCCGCCGGCCTGCAATGCTGGGGGAAGTGGGCAAGGTCCTTCACGTGACGGTTCTCGAGCTCGTCGTCACCGTCGTCGTAGTGATCGTCCTCATCACGGCGACGGCGCTGGTCACGTCCCGACGGGGTCGCACCGGCCTGCGACAGCGACTGCAGGCGCTCGCATCCCGGCTCGGCGCGGACGCGCCTCAAAAAGATGCGCACGACTTCGAGGAAGTGCTCATCCAGTTGGAACGCGCAACCGACCGCGCAGCCGAAGCCGTCGCAGAGGCGAGCTCCGAGGCCATCCGACTCCGCCGGGCGCTCGATACCCTTCCCCAGGCGGTGCTCGTCACCGACGAGCGCGGCGAGACCGTGTTCCGCAACAGCAAGGCCGTCGCGCTCATCGGGAGCCGCCACGGGGACGCTCTCGCGGCTCAGGCCGTCGAAGAGCTCCTCGCCGCAACGGCGCCCGGCGCTCACGAGGAACGGGTGCTCGAGCTGTACGGGCCACCCCGGCGCACTCTCGTGGTTCGCGCTGAGAGCATCGACAATGGCCAGCGCGCCCTCGGGGTGATCGCGGTCATCGAAGACGTGTCCGAACGTCGCCGCCTCGAAGATGTCCGGCGCGACTTCGTGGCGAATGTCAGTCACGAGCTGAAGACACCGATGGGAGCCGTCGGGCTCCTGGCCGAGACCCTGCTCTCCGAGAACGAGCCGCAAGTGGCTCAGCGTCTCGCACACAGGATCTACAACGAGGCCTTTCGCATCAGCCGAGTCATCGACGACCTCCTCGATCTCTCCCGGATCGAGAACGAGGAGTCGCCTCCACGCGAGCCGGTGCTGATCAATCTCGTGATGGCCGAAGCAGCCGAACGCGTCCGGGAGGCGGCGAACCAGCTGGGGATCGAAGTCACACTTGAGGAGCCGGACCCACCGGTAGTCGTACTCGGAGACCGGCGCCAGCTGACCTCGGCTGTCTACAACCTGCTCGAGAACGCGGTGAAATTCTCGCCGCAGAAAAGCAGGGTCAGCTGCATCGGCCGAGCAGAAGAGGAGGACGTCGTCGTGGTCGTCGAAGACCACGGCATAGGCATTCCGTCGCGCGACCTCGANNGGCCTCGGCCTCGCTATCGTTTGGCACGTGGCCGCTAACCATCGAGGGAGCGTCCGGGTCGAGTCTCGGGAGGGAGAAGGATCGACCTTCACATTGAGACTTCCCCGCCAACCAAGGACGGACGTGTGACCACCCGACAGCGCCGCCGAACCTCAAGACTGTCCACTGAGCGGGAACGCCTCGAGATGGAATGGTCCACACGAGACGTCTCACGTCCTGCCAACAAGCCTCCAGTCCACGTTCCCGCGAGCCATTCGGCTGACACGGGCACCCCCGGAGGAGATGACCGCGGCGCTCCTCCCGCGCGTGTCCTCGTAGTCGAGGACGAAGAGTCCTTCGTGGACGCGCTGACGGTGAACCTCGAGAGGGAAGGCTTCTTCGTCACCGTCGCGCGCGACGGCGTCGAGGCACTCGAGCGGTTCGCAGCCGACCAGCCCGACCTAGTTCTTCTCGACGTGATGCTCCCCCGGTTGTCGGGCATCGACGTTTGCCGTGCAATCCGGGCCAACTCGACGGTGCCGATCATCATGGTGACCGCCAAGTCGACCGAGCTCGACACCGTCGTCGGCCTCGAGGTCGGTGCCGACGACTACGTTGCCAAGCCCTACCGCGTCCACGAGCTCGTGTCGCGCATGCGAGCCGTTCTCCGCCGGGCCCCGGCTGCCCACGCAGGCACCAACCTGGGGTCGAAACCCCCGGGTGCTCCGCCCACCGGTGCGACGCCGCACTACGGGAGCGCCGAGAGAGATGCGACCGATGGCGTCGAGCGGGCGGCGTCCATGAAACACTGGGCCGGAGAAGTGACGGAGCGAGACGGTGAGCGGGTACCCTCGGCCGCGGCTCTTCGACCGGACGAGATCCTTCAAGTCGGCAACGTCGTCTTGGATCTCGGGCGTCACGAATGCATCGTGCGCGACGAGGAGATCAAGCTCCCTTTGAAGGAGTTCGAGCTGCTCGAGATGCTGCTGAGCAACCCAGGGCGCGTCGTTACGCGCGACACCTTGATCGATCGGGTCTGGGGCATGGACTACGTGGGGGACACCAAGACGCTCGACGTGCATATCAAGCGGCTGAGGTCGCGCATCGAGCAGGATCCCTCGAGGCCGGTACTCATCACGACGATTCGCGGCCTCGGATACAGGTTCGAGTCCCCGCGGCGCTGATCCTGCCAGACCGACCAGCCGCGCGGCGCCCGCGCTCCAACTGCGAGATCCGCCCCGACCCCAGATAGCCTCTCCGCGATGCCTGCCGTGGAGGTCGACCACCTGGTGGTTCGTTACGGGAGCCTCGTCGCGGTCGACGGCATCAGCTTCGCCGCGGATTCTGGCGAGGTCGTCGCTCTCCTAGGTCCCAACGGAGCCGGCAAGACCTCGACGGTCGAGACACTCGAGGGCTTCCGGCGAGCCGACGCCGGCACCGTACGGGTCCTCGGCCTCGACCCCTGGTCCGATCACACCAAGCTCACTGCGCGAGTTGGCGTCCTCCTCCAACGCGGCGGCATCTACCCGATCATGAGCGT
>PMZN01000153.1:0-7773 GCA_003170375.1 Acidimicrobiaceae bacterium
GGCCTCGGAGCGATGGTGACGGGGGTCACCTACCGCAACCCCGCGTACCTGGCCAAGGTGGTGACGACGCTCGACGTGATCTCCTCGGGCCGTGCCATCCTCGGCATCGGCGCGGCTTGGAACGACGACGAGCACGCAGGTTACGGTTTCGGTTTCCCTTCAGTCACCGAGCGCATGGAGCGTCTCGAGGAGGCCCTCAAGATCTGCAGGGCCATGTTCACCGACGAGGCTCCCAGCTTCACCGGGCGGCACTATTCCATTGCGGGCGCGCTCAACCGGCCCCGGCCGATCCGGCCCGGGGGCATTCCGATCCTCGTCGGCGGCAGCGGCGAACGGAAGACTTTGCGGCTGGTGGCGATGTATGCCGACGCCTGCAACCTCTTCGGCGACGTGGGGACTATCCGCCACAAGCTCGAGGTGTTGGATCGCCATTGCGAGGCGATCGGCCGAGACCCCGCAGAGATCACCAAGACCCGTCTCGGCGGGCTCGTCATAGCGGAGACCAACGCCGAGGCTGAGCGCAAGGCAGGCCTGATGGCCGAGGCGCGCGGCATGGACCCGGCCCGCGTGCGCGACTACCTGACGGTGGGCGACCCGGACTCGGTGTGCGAGCAGTTGGCGAAGTACTTCGACGCCGGTCTCGACGGGATGATCTTCAACATGAACGATGCGCAGGACCTCGACCCTGTCCGCCTGGCCGGGAAGACTCTCAGCTCCGCTTTCGCCTGAGCACACGCCTGGAGGCGACGCTCAAGCAGAACCGGCCGGCATCAAGACGTCGTGAGCCGCGTCGCGCACGAGAGCCCCCAGCTCCGCGGACGGCACGTCGGGGAACACCTTCTCCGAGAGAACGAGCGCGCCCATGACCGCGCCGAGGGCGCATGCCATCCGGACGCGGTCGCGCAGCGCGATCTCCGGATTCGAGAGAACCTGCTGGAACAAGGCGTCCACGTCCTCGTGGGCGGCATCATGGCGCAGCCGATGCAACTCGTCGAGGGCGACCTGGTTGCGCTCGAAGAGGACGAAGAGCGGCCGGTGCCCCAGTATCTGGTCGATGAGCCGATCCAGGATCCCGACCGCTAGCTCGGGAGACATCTCCGCCGGGTCGATCCCGCTCAGGGCCCCGCTCCCGAACTCATGCAGCCGGAGATGGAGCTCGATCAAGATGTCTTCCTTGCTGGCGAAGTGGTAGTAGATAGCCGCCTTCGAAAAACCCAGTCGCTCCGCGATCTGGCGCAGCGAGGTCTTCTCGTAGCCCTGCTCGGTGAACAGTTCCAGGGCGATNNCCGTCTGCGACATGGGCTTGACCATCTCCGTCATTCTACTTGACAGCAGGTAAGTAGGGCACTTACCATGCGGCAAGTTAGTAATCCTCCCAGAAGGACCGGCTCAGAACTCATGGCGAGCGATTCGATGATCCAAGCCGAAGGCCTGAAGAAGCGCTACGGCGAGACGGTCGCCCTGGCCGGGATCGATCTCGACGTGCCCGCCGGCGCCATCCTCGGCATGCTGGGACCGAACGGTGCGGGGAAGACCACCGCCGTTCGCATCCTGACAACTCTGGCCCTCCCCGACGGGGGTCATGCGCGAGTCGCCGGCTTCGACGTCGTCACTGAGGCGCCCCAGGTCCGGCGCAACATCGGTGTCACCGCGCAGAATGCGACTCTCGACGAGATGCTGACCGGTCGGCAGAACCTCGTCATGATCGGGCGCCTGAGCGGACTGCACCGCGCCGATGCACGGAACAGGGCGCTCAGCTTGCTCGAGCAGTTCGACCTCGCCGATGCCGGCGACCGGGTCTTGAAGGGGTACTCGGGCGGAATGCGCAGGCGCCTCGACCTCGCGGCCGGCCTCGTGACCCATCCTCCGGTGCTGTTCCTCGACGAGCCGACCACCGGGCTCGACCCGACCAGCCGGGTGCGCATGTGGGGCGTCATCCGCGAGCTTGCCGCCGACGGCGTCACTCTCCTCCTCACCACGCAGTACCTCGACGAGGCCGACGAACTTGCGGACCGGATCGTGGTCGTCGATCACGGCCGGGTGATCGCCGCCGGCACGGCCCCGGAGCTGAAGACGAAGATCGGAGGCGCACGCCTCGAGGTGACTCTCAACGCGCCCGACCCCGCGGCGGTCGGGGCGCTCGAGCCATATGTCGACGGTGTGATTCAAGTCAGCCACGACGGCCGGCGCCTGCGGGCGCCGGTCCGCAGTGGTGACGGATTGGCGACCACGATCGTGCGTGCGCTCGACGAGGCGGGCATAACCGTCGATGACGTGGCCCTCCACCAGCCCTCTCTCGACGATGTGTTCTTCGCCCTCACCGGCCACCCGATGTCAGAGCCTGCGAGCGGTGGAGAAGACGGGGCCGAACCGTCCGACGCCGAATTGGAGGTCGCGTTGCCATGACCGTTGTCGCCACGCGGCTCGCGCAGGCCGTTGCGCCATCGCGCCGGCATCGACTGGTTCGCCAGCTCAGCAACGTCGCCGTGCTCACCGGGCGCAATCTGGTGCACATCTCGCGCGAGCCGCTGCAGCTGTCGGACGTCACGATCCAACCCGTGCTGTTCACCGCGTTGTTCGTCTACGTGTTCGGTGCCGGGGTGGTCCTTCCCCATGGAGGCACCTACGCGAGCTTCGCGATCGCCGGCATGCTCGCGCTCAACCTGACGACCTCGGCGATGGGAACGGCGGTCGGGCTCAGCGACGACCTCAACGGCGGGATCATCGACCGCTTCCGATCGTTGCCGATGTGGCGGCCGGCAGTGCTCGTCGGACGGTCCGTCACGGACCTGTTGACCGCTGTGATCTGCACCTTCTTCGTCTGCGTGACAGGCCTGCTCGTCGGCTGGCGCCCTGAGGGCAGCGTGGCGTCGACAATTGCCGGCTTGGCCATCTTCCTGTTCTTCAGCTACTCGCTCTCGTGGGGCTGCGCGTGCCTGGGCATCCTCAGCAAGGGCCCTGAATCGGCACAAGGCGTCGGGCTCGTCGTCCTCTTCCCTCTGGCCGTGGTCTCCAACGCGTTGGTCCCGACCGCTCGCATGCCGACTGTGCTGCGCGCAGTTGCCGACTGGAACCCGATAAGCGCGGTGACCGCGGCGTGCCGTCAGCTATTCGCCAATCCGAACCCTTCCGCCACAGTGCACTCCTGGCCCATGCAGCACGCCATCGTCACCTCGCTCGTGTGGTCCTTCGGGCTGCTTGCCATCTTCGCCCCCCTGGCCGCCCATCTCTTCGCCCGGCGCACACGCGGCTAAAAGACCCTCAGGGCAGAACCGGCAGGCTCACGCACCGCCCCAGCAAGCGGAGAAACAAAGCATGGAGCATCTGGGCCGTCGCGCCCCAGATCACGTCCTCACCCAAGTCGAAGAAGTGCATGGTCCGAGCCGGATCCTCGTCGCGGTCCCATCGCTCCTGCCAGTAGCAGCCCGGGGCGACAAGCTCTGCGAGCGGCACTACCAGGACACAGTCGACCTCGTCGGGGTTCGCCTCGAGAGTCGGCCGACCCCGCGCGGCGACCACGAACGGAAGGATCGGAACCGAAGGTCGAGGACGGCCCACGCTCGAAAGCTCGCCGAGCACGTCGACGGCATCCGCGCGAAGCGCCACCTCCTCCTCCGCTTCCCGAAGCGCTGCGGCGAGCGGCGCCTCGCCCGGCTCGATGCGGCCGCCCGGGAAGGCGATCTCACCTGGGTTCGCGCGCAAGTGTGCCGCCCTGCGGATGAGCACCACCGACACGGCCGAATCGCTGCCGCGTTCGTCACTGGGCACGAGCGTGATGAGCACGGCTGCACCGGCCGCGACCGGCACACGCTGAGTGCCGGGGGTGGGCGCGCCAGCGGCGAAAACGCCCCGCGCGGCGCCCATAGTCAGCTCCGCGACCAGATCCGCGACCTCGAGCCCGTCAAATAGAGGGTCGATCCGCTTGGCCCATGAAGGCCGGGGAATCGCTTGCCGGATCACAGCGCAGTGTAAACCGGAGGCCCAACGCGCCGGCAGCCGGGCACGAGGCCCGGCTGCCGAAGTCGCGTCCTTGAGGCCGCGGGGACAGGAGCTACATCATCCCCATGCCGCCGCCGGCGCCCGCCATCGCCGCAGCAGCGTTGTCGGACTTCTCCGGCTTGTCGGCGATAAGCGCCTCGGTGGTGAGCAAGAGGGCGGCGATCGACGCCGCGTTCTGCAACGCCGAACGGGTGACCTTCGCCGGGTCGATGATGCCTGCCTTGACGAGGTCCTCGAGCTCGCCCGTGAGAGCGTTGAGGCCCGTGGTGCCCTTTGCACGCTCGACCTCTCTCACCATCACGGCGCCCTCGAAGCCTGCGTTGATGGCGATCCACTTGAGCGGCTCGGCGAGCGCACGCCCGACGATCGCTGCACCGGTGGCCTCGTCGCCGGTCAGACCGGCGATCGCCTTGTTGACGGCCGCGCGGCTACGGATGAGGGCGGTGCCGCCACCGGCGACGATGCCCTCCTCGATCGCTGCACGCGTCGCGGAGAGCGCGTCCTCGATGCGGTGCTTCTTCTCCTTGAGCTCGATCTCGGTCGCCGCGCCCACCTTGACGACTGCTACGCCGCCGGCGAGCTTGGCGAGCCGCTCCTGGAGCTTCTCGCGGTCCCAGTCCGAGTCGGTGTCCTCGATTTCCCGCTTGATCTGGGAAATCCGGCCCTTCACCTCGTCGGTGGCACCTGCACCGTCGACGATCGTCGTGTCGTCCTTGGTGACCACGATGCGCCGCGCCCGACCGAGCAGGTCGAGCGACGTGTTCTCGAGCTTGAGCCCGACCTCCTCGGAGATGAGCTGGGCGCCCGTGAGGACGGCGATGTCACCGAGCATGGCCTTGCGCCGCTCGCCAAAGCCGGGTGCCTTCACCGCGACGGACTGGAACAGGCCACGGATCTTGTTCACCACGAGGGTGGCGAGAGCCTCGCCCTCCACGTCCTCGGCGATGATCAGCAACGGCTTGCCCGACTGCATGACCTTCTCGAGGACGGGCACCAGGTCGTGGACCGAGGAGACCTTGCCGTTCACGATGAGCAGGTAGGCATCCTCGAGAATCGCTTCCTGGCGCTCTGGATCGGTCACGAAGTACGGCGAGAGGAAGCCCTTGTCGAACTGCATGCCCTCGGTGAACTCGAGCTCGAGCCCGAAGGTGTTGGACTCCTCGACCGTGACGGTCCCGTCCTTGCCGACCTTGTCGATCGCATCTGCGAGAACCTCGCCGATGGAGACATCCGCTGCCGAGATGGCAGCGACCTGCGCGATCTCCTGACGACCCTCGACTTCTCTGGCCTGGTGCTGGATCGACTGGACGGCTGCAGCAACAGCCTTCTCGATGCCACGCTTCAGCGACATCGGGTTGGCTCCGGCTGCCACGTTGCGAAGTCCCTCGCGCACCAGCGCCTGGGCGAGCACCGTCGCGGTGGTCGTCCCGTCGCCTGCCACGTCGTTGGTCTTCGTCGCGACTTCCTTCACGAGCTGGGCGCCCATGTTCTCGAAATGGTCCTCGAGCTCTATGTCACGGGCGATCGTGACACCGTCGTTGGTAATCGTCGGCGCACCGAACTTCTTGTCGAGCACGACGTTGCGGCCCTTCGGGCCGAGGGTCACCTTGACAGTGTCGGCGAGCTTGTTGACGCCGATCTCCAGCCGGCGCCTCGCATGCTCGTCGAAAACAAGCATCTTGGGCATCAGTGACTGACCTTTGCCAGCACGTCACGGCTCGAAAGGATGAGCAGCTCCTCGCCGTCGTGGGTGATCTCGGTACCGCCATATTTCGAGTAGACGACCTTGTCGCCGACGGCCACGTCCAAGGGGACGAGCTCGCCGGTGTTCTCGGTACGCCGACCCGGGCCCACCGCGAGAACTTCACCCTGTTGGGGCTTCTCCTTCGCCGTGTCGGGGATGACAAGGCCGGATGCGGTCGTCTCTTCTGACTCGCTCGGCCGAACGACGATGCGGTCGTCCAGGGGCTGCAACTTCATTTCAGGGGCCTCCTGTCTGGCTCCGTTAGCACTCTCGACTTACGAGTGCCAACGATACCGTCAGTGAGCGCCTCTGGCAACCTCGCAGGCAGAGTGCTACTTCGAGCTGCGAAGCTGCAGGTCAGGGACTGCGCCAGCGTCGAGCGGCGTCGGTCCGGACCGCTCGAGCTGAAAATAGCCGGCCGCCGCGATCATGGCGGCGTTGTCGGTGCACATCGCGCGGCTCGGGAGATACGACATCATTCCTCGAGCGGCGAAGGCCTTGGCAAAGCGTGCCCGGAGCGACGAATTGGCCGCTACTCCCCCGGCCAGGCAGGCTCCCCGCGCCCCGATCTCGGTGGCCGCCGCGACAGACTTCGCGACGAGCACGTCGACCACCGCCTCCTGGAACGAAGCCGCAACATCCGCGTTCGTCGCTTCCGGATGGGCCCGGACGTAGCTGACGACCGCCGTCTTGAGCCCGGAGAACGAGAAGTCGAAGGCCCCGGTGGTCGACGCCCTGGGGAAACGGATCGAGGCGGCGTCGCCCGAGAGGGCCAACCGGTCGATCTCCGGACCACCCGGGTAACCGAGCCCCAGATAGCGGGCAACCTTGTCGAACGCCTCGCCTGCCGCGTCGTCGACCGTGGCCCCGAGCACGCGATAGCTGCCCGGCTCGTCGAGCGCGACGAGCAGCGTGTGGCCTCCTGACACGAGGAGGACCACGACCGGCACTTCGAGCGCGGGCGCCTCCAACATGGCCGCGTACAGGTGACCTTCTAGGTGGTTCACCCCGACGAAGGGAACGCCCCAGGCGAGGGCGAGCGCCTTGGCGGTGCTGACGCCGACGAGCAAGGCTCCGATGAGCCCGGGGCCGATCGTGGCCGCAACGGCATCGATCCCGAGCGGGCCTTCAGGGTGCTCGAAGCTACGCCCACGGCGGTCGAGGCCGGCACCGGCCAGGGCATCGGTAACGACCGGCAGCGCGAGCTCGACGTGCGCACGCCCCGCCAGCTCGGGCACGACGCCCCCGTATCGGGCATGCAGGTCCACCTGGCTCGAGACGATGGAAGTGACGACCGTCCGCCCGCGCTCGACCACCGCCGCAGCCGTCTCGTCGCACGAGGTCTCGATGCCCAGGACGCGGCCGCGGGCGGTCACTTCTCGGGCGCAGCCGGCGCCTGGCCGGCGCCGTGTGGCGGGCTCAGCGGCCTGAGCCGAGCTTCGATCCCNNAGCGCGTCCTCGTGCACCTCGGAGTAGTAGTTCTTGCGGACACCCGCGGGTACGAAACCGAACTCGTGGTAGAGGGCCTGAGCGCCCACGTTCGACACCCGAACCTCCAGGGTCAGATGCTGTGCCGAACGCTGCCGCGCCTCGCGGGCGAGCTGGAGCAGCAGCCGGCGTGCGACACCGTGGCGCTGCCATTCGGGTGCGACGCCGATGTTGGTCACGTGCGCCTCGCCGACGACCACCATCATGCCTGCGTAGCCGACGACATCAGGCCCGACACAGGCCACGTAGTAAGCGCGCGTCGCCGGCTGGGTGATCTCGCTCAGGTAGAGCCCCAGCGACCACGGGCTGGGGAAGATCCGCCGCTCGATCGCGATCACGCTCTTCAGGTGCGACCGCCGCATCGGTACGATCTCGACGGCCGGTTCGGCTTGGTCGTTCGCGCCCTTGGACTTCCGCGAGGCGCCGCCCGGCCGGCCTGAGCGCAGGCGGAACATGGCGCGCACGCTCGTCACTCAGCTCACCGCCTCGCGGCCCTGGCGCGAGCTCCAGTTGATCCGCGCGTCGGCCTCTCGCCCGTAGAA
>PMZN01000153.1:7859-22699 GCA_003170375.1 Acidimicrobiaceae bacterium
CCTGCCAGCCCTGCCAGCTCGGTCGCGAGCTCGGCCGGGGTACCGACACGAACCTCCGCTGCAGGACTTGCCGGCATCAGCCACGCAACCTCGCCGCGGCGCATGTCGATGACAGGTATGACGGTTCCGATGCCCCGAGGGCAGGCAGCTCTCAACACCTCGAGGCTCGTCGCTGTGACAACTGGGAGCCCCAGGGCACCGGCGAGCGCCTTCGCCGCGGCGACGCCGACGCGAAGACCGGTGAAGAGCCCCGGACCGATGTCGACCGCTATGGCGTCGAGCTCAGCTGGCGTGACCCGCGCGATCCGGCAAGCGTCCGCGATCGCGGGATGCAGCGTCTCGGCCTGGCGACGACCGGGACGAGCCGTGACGCTCGCCAAAGGGCCCGACTCGTCGGCGACTGCGGCCCCGACCTCGATGGTCGCCGTTTCGATGGCGAGGATCCTCACCCTGCGCCCACCTTTCCCGCGGCCACCGCTTCGCTGAGAGCCCCGACCCGTGAGGTCCAGGACGCGCCCCGGGCCTCGAGGGCAATGGTCCGCTGACCGTCGGCCCGGCCCCAGTCGAGACGCACCACGAGCGCGTCAGCGCCGTAGAGCGGCTCGGCCGCTTCCCCCCATTCGACGATCACGACTCCGCCCTCGTCGAGATCCTCCTCCAACGCGAGGTCGACCACCTCCTGCAGGTGTCCGAGGCGCCAGAGATCGACATGGGTCACCGGAGGTGAGGTCCGGTATTTGTGGGCGAGCGTGAAGGTAGGGCTCGTCACGGGCTCTCGTCCTCCGAGCGCCGCCACCAAGCCCTGGACGAACGTGGTCTTCCCGGCGCCGAGCGACCCGACGAGCAGCACCACGTCGCCCGCGCTCAGAAGAGGTGCGATCCCGGCACCGATCGCCCGGGTCTGTTGCGCGCTCGCGGTCGAGACCGTCGCCTGGCTCTCCATCAGGAGGTCCGGCTCACCGTCTGTGGGAGCCTCACAGGAGGAACTTCTTTGCCCGTATGAGATCGGCCCGCATCTCGGCGACAACGACGCCGCCTCCCCGAAGCGCATAGGCCGGGTGGAAGGTCGGGACCAGCACCCTCGATCCATAGGCGTAGGACCTGCCGCGCAAAGAGGTCACGCCCTCGGTGACGCCGAGAAGTGTGCGACTCGCGAAGTTGCCGAGCGAGACGATCACTTTCGGTGCCACGAGCTCGACCTGGGACTCGAGGAAGTGGCGACAGGTGGCGACCTCGACAGGGTCCGGGTCCCGGTTGCCAGGAGGCCGGCACTTCACGACGTTCGCGATGTAGCAGCCGGTCCGGTCCAAGCCGAGCTCCTCGGCGAGCAGCCGGTCGAGCAGTTGACCGGAGCGCCCGACAAAAGGCTCCCCGGCCAGGTCCTCCTCCCGACCCGGTGCTTCACCCACCAGCATGAGCGCGGCGGCGGGGTTCCCCGCTGAGAAGACCACCTTGGTCCGCCCGGAGGCGAGGGGGCAGGCGACGCAGCCGAGCGCCACCGCCTCTAGGTCGGCGAGGGTCGTCACTAGCCGATGATCGTAGCTACCACAGCTCTGAGCGAGGCGGGGGCCGGGGCGCTAGGTTGCACCCGAGCCGGGATGAGCCAAAAAGGGGTCCAGTGCAGGCACTGCTGTTCCAACATAACCTTGCGAGGGAGGCCGCTGCGGTGATCGGCGGCCGGGTCGACAAGCGGGCCTTCGTTTCGAGGTATGCGCCGATCAGCCTGGAGGAGGTCCCCGAGCCCGTCCCGCCTGCTGCCGGCTGGGTCAAGTGCGAGACCGTCATAAGTGGCATCTGCGGCTCGGACGCCAAGCAGATCTTCCTGAACGGCCGGCGGGACAACGCTCTCACTGCGCTCGTCTCGTTCCCCCACGTCCTCGGTCACGAGGCGGTGGCACGAAGGCTCGACACGGGGCGCCGCGTCGTTCTCAACCCCTGGCTGTGGTGCACGCCGCGCGGCATCGAACCGCTGTGCGAAGCCTGCGCCATGGGGCGCTATCCCTGGTGCCGGAACTTCCGGAACGGGAACCTCCCCGTCGCCATCCACCTCGGCAACTGTGCGGGCGCTGCCGGCGTGCATGCGGAGCGCTTCTGCGCGCACGAGAGCCAGCTGTTCGACGTGCCCGAGGCCCTGAGCGACGAGGCCGCCATCTTGTCCGACCCGGTCAGCGTCTCGCTCCGGTCGATCCTTCTCAGCCCTCCGGACACCTCGCTCCCCGTGCTCGTGTACGGATCGGGCACGCTCGCGTTCGCCGCGATCGGGCTGCTTCGCCACCTCTACCCGGAGCTCGAGATCTGGGCGGCCACGCGTCCCGGCTTCCGGGCTTCGCTCGCCGCGAGGCTCGGCGCGGACGCCGTGCTGAGCTGCGAGCCCGACAACCTCGTGCGTGGGGTATCGCGCCGGACGGGCGAGACCGCGCTCAGGCCGTGGAGCGGCAAGGAGTGGCTGCAGGACGGCCCGGGTGTCGTCTACGACACGATCGGCAGCACAGAGACCGTCGAGACGTCCTTGCGTCTCCTGCGCACCGGCGGCACGCTCGTGGTGAGCGGAGTCGAGCCGCCCAAGCGCTTCGAGTGGACCCCCATGTATTTCAAGGAGCTTCGGGTCATCGGCTCGAACGGCTTCGGCATCGAGGAGGTCGCCGGCGTCCGCAAGCACGCCTTCGAGCACTACTTCGACTTCGCCCAGGCCGGCTTGGACCTCACGGCGGTCGTGACCCATCGCTACCCGTTGGCGCGCTGGGGCGAGGCGGTGCTCACCCTTGCGGACTCCAGGCACACCGGGGCCGTCAAGGTGCTCCTGCAGCCGTGAGCCTCAGCTAGGGACCACCCGGGCCGACAGCGCGTCCAGCAGGTCGTCGATCTCCTCGCGCCGCTCGTACATGAGCATGTGTCCGGCACCGTCGTACTCGAAAAGGCTGGCGTGAGCGAAGCCGGCGGCCAGTCGCCGCGCGAAGAGCGGGGGCGTGAGGTGGTCGCTGGTGCCGACGGCCACGACCACGGGCACCTCGACGTCGTCGAACGCCGCCCTCTCCTCGAAACCGAGCACCTCTCCGACAAGCCCCGTGAACACTTCCGGCTCAGTCGCCCGGAGCATCCGGAGCGTCGCGGCGACCTCCACCGGGCGAGGCTGGCGCCCGAAGCCGAGGCGGGACGCGAGGTACCCGGTGTCGCCGGTCGGCAGCGTCGGCCGGCCCGGGCGCCAGATGCCCACGCCGGCACCGGCCACCCGGCTGACCGCCGCCGCGAGCCGGCCCCAACTGGGAACAGGTAGACCCAGTCCACCGCTGGTCCCTATCAAGGCGATCCCGCCGATCCGCGTCCCGAGCAGGTCCGGGTGACGCCGGACCAAGCGCAGGCAGACCATTCCGCCCATCGAGTGGCCCGCCAGCACGATATGTCCGAGATCGAGCGCCGCCAGCACTTCGGCCACGTCGTCGGCCATCGCCGAGATGGTGACGCCCTCGAGGCCGGCGGTCGAGAGCCCGTGACCTCTGAGGTCGAGCGCGATCACGCGGTGCGTCAAGGCGAGGTCGCGCAGCTGATAGCTCCACACGTCCGCCGAAAGGCTGGCTCCGTGCAGCAACAGCAAGGGCGGGCCTTCGCCGCTTTCGATCAGGTGAGACTCGCCTCCGTCACGCATGACGAGCACACGGTGCACGACGTCGTCGGGCACCAAGAGCTCCGGATCGTCGGGCGCAGCTGAGCCCTTGTGCCGTCTTAGGTACCTATGCGAAAGGGCGTAGGCGACTCCCGCCGCGCTGAAAACTCCGGCCGTCGCGTACGCGACAGCCCGCTTGCCGCTCGTCGCCACTAGAGCGGTCCGGCGGCGCCGCGAACGTGCCTGCGGGGCAGGCGGGGCCCGATGCGGCAAAGGATCTCGTAGGAGATCGTGCCGATCCGGTCGGCCCATTCCTGGGCGCTCACGGTCTCGGCACCCTGGGAACCGATCAGCACGACCTCGTCCCCGCAACGCACACCGGAGTCCGGGCCACAGTCGACCAGCAGCTGGTCCATGGTCACCGTGCCCGCCACTCGCCGGCGGCGGCCGCCGACTAGCAGCTCACCACCGCCTTCGAACAGCCCTCTCGGAACCCCGTCGGCGTAGCCGACCGGCACCGTCGCTATGTCAGCCCTCCCCGCTAACGCGTACGCCCGTCCGTAGCTCGTCCGCTCCCCCGCGCCCAGATCTCGCACATGGCTGACCTGGGTCTTCCATGTCAGTGCCGGCCGGAGCGCCCCAGCGCCGGCCGCCTCGATCGGCTCGGGGGACACGGCGGCAGAGGGCAGGTACCCGTAGAGGGCTATCCCGCAGCGGACGAGGTCGTAACGCGACGACGCGTGTGCGATCGCTCCTGCCGAGTTCGCGGCGTGAAGCCGGGCCGGTGAGGGGAGCCCGGCCGCTTGCAAGCTCGAGCGAAGAGCGTCGAAACGCGCCAGCTGCTCGCCGGTGAAGGGGTCGGCAGGCTCATCTGCGACCGCCAGATGCGTCCAGAGGCCCGCGTAGCGCAACTCCGGCGCCTGGACGACCTGCTCCACGATCAGACGTGCCTCGCCGAAGTCGGCGCCCACCCGGTGCATGCCGCTGTCGAGCTTCACCTCGACGTCGACCCGGCGCGAAACCCGGGCGGCCGCCCGGCGGAGCGCGCTGAGGCCGGCCTGGGTGTAGACGGTCGGGATGAGATCGCGCGCGACGACTTCTCCCATGGCCTCCGCAGCGGGCTCGGAGAGGAGAAGGATCGGCACCTCCAGCCCAGCCTCGCGTAGGACTACGCCTTCTTCGACGAGCGCTACCGCTAGTGACGTCGCACCACCGGCGAGCGCGGCGCTCGCGACGGGAACCGCCCCGTGGCCGTACCCGTCCGCCTTGACGACCGCGCACAGGGCTGCTGGCGAGGCGACGGCCTTGAGCACGCCCGCGTTCGACGAGATGGCGTCGAGGTCCACTTCTGCCCAAGCGCGACGTTGCCAGCCCTCAGCCATGGGCGCCCGAGATCACGATCGCGACCAGCTCGGGCAGGTCACCGGCGACGAGGCCCTGCGCGAATCCGAGGCCGGCTGCGCGCCCGTGCACGTGGGCCGCGAGAGCGGCGGCCCGCAAGGGATCGACACCCCTGGCGAGAAAGGCGCCTACCACTCCGGACAGCACGTCACCGGTCCCGGCCGTCGCGAGACGAGCCGATCCGGACGTAACGAGGAAGGCGTGGCCGTCGGGCGCGGCGACCGCTGTCGTCGATCCCTTCAGGAGCACGATGGCGCCGAGGCCGTTGGCGAGCGAGCGGGCCGCCGCGACACGGTCGCCACCCGGGCGGCTGTCCGCTCCCGATGCTGTGGCGGCGAGCCGCGCGTACTCGCCGTCGTGCGGCGTGAGCACCGCTGGGACCTTGCGCCCCGCCAACACCTCGCGCCCTTCCTCGAATGGGCCGAGCGCTCCCAGCCCGTCGGCGTCGACGATCACCGGGACCTCGGCTTCGGCGACGAGGCGACGCACCGATGCGACGACCCCCGGCTCTGACCCGATCCCGGGGCCGATCACCAACGCCCGGCACCTGCGCAACTCGCCCAGCACCGCATCCGCGAAATCCGTCGCCGGCACCGACAGCGCCACAGCTTCGGAGGCCGGCAACTCGTCCGGCGACGCGCCCGGGACACACCAGCGCACCATGCCGGCTCCTGCGCGCTGAGCGGCGCTGGTCGAGAAGCGGGCTGCTCCGATCATCCCCGGCGACCCTGCGACCACCACACATGCCGAGCGCCACTTGTTGGTCTCCGGCTCGCGGGCCGGAAGCCAGCTCTCGATGTCGCCGTCCTCGACGAGCCACAACTTGCCGGGAGTCACGGCGATCCCGATCGGTGCCACCTCGACCCGTCCGGCGAGCGCGGGACCATCACCCATCAAGAGGCCCGGCTTGAGGGCCGCCATCGTGACGGTCTCGGTGGCCGAAACGGCGCCCTCACAGGCGAGACCGGTGTCCGCGTCGAGACCGGACGGGATGTCGATCGCGAGCACNNGGTGACCCTGACGCCGCGGCGACGCAACATGGAGGCGGCCACGCGCCCGTCGTCGCCGTTGTGGCCCCGGCCCGCGACGACGACGACCCTCTTGCCGTAGCCACTGCCCAATAGCCCGATGGCGGCATGGGCCACAGCAGCGCCCGCGCGCTCGACAAGGACGTCGAGACCGACCTCGGCGATGGCAGCTTCATCCGCGGCCCTCAGCTCGTCACGGGTGTGTACCGGTTGCATGCGGTGTTTCCTTCAGTCCGCCACGACGACCGCGGTCGCGACCGAGTCGGTGTGGGTGAGCGACACGTGCCAGGACCGGATACCGAGCGCTTCGGCGCGGCTGGCCGCAAGTCCGGAGATCTCGAGTCGTGGCGCGCCCGAGCCGCCACGAAAGACCTCCACATCGGCGAACCTCACGCCGCCGAGGCCGGTGCCGAGCGCCTTCATCGTGGCCTCCTTGGCGGCGAAGCGAGCCGCGAGACCTGGCACCGGATCAGCTCGCGCGGACAGCAAAGCCCGTTCGGCGTCGGTGAAGATGCGCTCGGCTGCCTGGGGTCGCCGGGCCAGGAGCTGGCGAAAACGCTCGATGTCGACCGCGTCTATGCCCAGCCCGATCACCTGCCGGCTCGGTTCGGTCCACCGGCCCCGTAACGGCCGCTGTCGCCGTTCACTCGACCGTGACGACCTTGGCGAGATTGCGCGGCCTGTCCACGTCGTTGCCGCGCGCACGCGCGACCCCGTACGCGAGCGCCTGGAGGGGCACTATCGCCACAGCCGGCGACAACAGCTCGGGCACGACGGGGATCTCCAGAAACTCTTCCGCGACCGCCTTGGTCTCCTCGTCGCCCTCGCCGCACACGACCACGACCGTTGCGCCACGGGCCTTGACCTCGGCGATGTTGGCCATCACCTTTTCCCAGAGGCGCCCCCGAGTGGCGACGGCGACGACTACGGCGCTTTCGTCGATGAGCGCGATCGGGCCGTGCTTCATCTCCCCGGCCGGATAGGCCTCTGCCCGGACGTAGGCGAGCTCTTTCAGTTTGAGCGCACCCTCGAGCGCAACGGCGTAACCCACACGACGGCCCAGGAAGTAGACGTCCTGCACCTCTGAAAGCCTGTTCGCCACCGAGAAGTAGTCGTCCATCCGGGCGATGGCACGCCCGACGAGCCCCGGAAGAGCGAGGAGCCCGCCGGCGAGGTCCCGCCCCTCTTCAGGTTCGATCGCTCCGCGTTGGCGTGCAAAGTGGAGGGCGAGAAGCTGGAGCATCACTATCTGGGTCGCGTGGCACTTGGTGGACGCCACCCCGATCTCCGGGCCTGCTCTCGTGTAGAGGGCGCCGTCCGCCTCGCGCGCCAGCAGCGAGTCGACGACGTTGGTCAGCGCGATGGTCTTGGCACCGCGGCGCCGTGCCTCGCGCAGCGCGTGGAAGGTGTCGACGGTCTCCCCCGACTGGCTGACGGCTACGACGAGAGTATGTTCGCCGAGGATCGCGTCCCGGTAACGGAACTCGCTGGCGATCTCGACTTCGGCCGGCATCCGGGCCCAGTGTTCGAAGGCGATCCGACCGCTCAGGCAGGCGTAGTAGGCCGAGCCGCAGCCCATCAGCACGACACGCTCGATCTCGTCGAGGTCAGAGCCGGTGAGGCGAAGCTCCTCGAGCTCGGTGGTGCCGTCGACGTGAAGCCTTCCCATGAGGGTGTCTGCGAGTGCCCTCGGCTGCTCGTGGATCTCTTTCGACATGAAGTCGTCATAGCCGTCGCGCCGAGCGGCGACGAGGTCCCATCCGACCTCGAGCGGCACGAGCCCGCGCTGTTGGCCGTCGAGACCGACGACCGAGATCGAATCGGGCCTGACCTCGGCGATCTCGTCATCCGCGAGCTGGTAGAGGTCCCGCGTCGTCCCGAGGAGTGCAGCGATGTCGGACGCGACCAAGCCGGTCCCGTCGATGCGCCCCAAGATGAGCGGCGAGGTCCGACGCGCCGCCGCGATCACTTGAGGTTCTCTTGTGGTCACCGCCGCCAGCGCGAAGTCGCCGCGAAGCTCGCCCACGCACCGTCGCAGCGCCTCGGCGAGGCCGGCTCCGGTCGCGAGCTCCCGCTCGAGCAGGTGGGCGACCACCTCGGAGTCGGTCTCGGAGGACCGTGTGTGGCCCTCGGCGGCCAGCTTGTCCCAAAGTTCCTGGTAATTCTCGATGATGCCGTTATGCACGATCGCGACCGTGCCGCTGCAGTCGCAGTGCGGGTGGGCGTTGCGCTCGACCGCGGCCCCGTGGGTCGCCCACCGCGTATGGCCGATGCCGGCGGTCATGTGAGCGGGCGCGTCGGCGGCAGCCTCCCGGAGGGTCTCGAGCGAATGCCCGCGCACGGCGTCGCGCCTGCGCCACAGGCGGTCGTCGTCGACGAGGACGACCCCTGCTGAGTCGTAGCCGCGGTACTCGAGAAGGGCCAGCGCGTCCAGCATCACCTGCAACGGCTCGGCCGCGCCGGTGACGCCGATGATCCCGCACATGCCTGAAGGCTACGACCTGTCGGCTGGGTCGGTGGCGTCAAGCTCGCGAAGCACGACCGTGACAAGCCGGTCGACCACTTCGCGGGCCAGCTCGTGCGTCGGCGCCTCCGCCATGACCCGGACGAGTGCCTCGGTCCCCGACGCCCGCAACAGCACGCGGCCGTTCCCGCCGAGCTCGGACTCGACGAGTGAGACCTCGTCCCATACGGCCCCGGCCACAGCGAGGCGCGACGGGTCTGCAACGTGCACGTTGCGCAGCACCTGAGGCAGACGCGTCATCGCCTCGGCCGCCAGCTCTGCGAGCGGGCGCTTGCGCCGGGCGACGAGCTCGATGAGAAGAAGCGAGGTCAGCATCCCGTCGCCTGTCAAGCCGTGCTGGCGGAATACGAGATGGCCGGACTGCTCACCACCGAGCTGCAAGCTGTTGGCCTCGATGGCGTCGCTGACGTAGCGGTCCCCGACCGGGGTCTCCACAATCCCGATCCCGCGTGCCGCGAGCGCTCGGCGAAGCCCGAGATTGCTCATGACGGTCACGACTATCGACCCACCGGTCAAAAGGCCGCGCTCCAGGAGGTCGAACGCGAACATCGCGAGAAGCTGGTCGCCGTCCACGAGCTCGCCGGTATGGTCCACGGCGAGCACCCGGTCGGCGTCACCGTCGAGAGCGACACCGAGTGCCGCTCCAGAGGCCACCACGGCCTCCTGCAGCGGTTGCAGGTGGGTCGAGCCACACCCGGCGTTGATGTTGACGCCGTTCGGCTCTGCCGAAAGAACCTTGTGGGAGATCCCGAGGCGCTCGAGCACCGCCGGCGCGACAACGCTCGCGGCACCGTTTGCGCAGTCGATCACGACCTCGAGGCCGAGATGGGCACCACCACCGACGGCATTCAAGAGGTAGTCGGCATAGGTCCAGAGCGCGTCCGGGTCCGCCCGCACTGCACCGAGGCCGGCTCTCCCAGGTACCTGACCGGCCGCCTCATCGATCGCGGCCGGCGAGGACAGCCGGTCGAGCTCGTCTTGGATGGCGATCTCGAGCTCGGCAGCGAGCTTGGTGCCACCGGCGCCGAGAAGCTTGATGCCGTTGTCGCCGAACGGGTTGTGCGAAGCCGAGACCATCGCAGCCGGAAAACCGCGGTCGGCCGCGAGCCAAGCAAGGCCAGGAGTCGGGATGACCCCGACATCCACGACGTCGACACCCTCAGCCGCTATGCCGGCTGCAAGCGCCGATTGGATCATCGTCCCGGATTGTCGGGTGTCGCGTCCGAGGAGGAAGGGCGAGCCCGACACGATCCGGGCCGCAGCGCGCCCGAGGGCGAGGGCGAGCTCGGGTGTCAGATCGGCGCCGGCGACGCCTCGAATTCCGTCGGTTCCGAACCGCGGCGCCATCGGTGCTCAGCGCTTCGAGTACTGAGGGGCCTTGCGGGCTTTCTTCAAGCCGTACTTCTTGCTCTCCTTCTCCCGCGCGTCGCGCGTGAGCATGCCCGCCTTCTTGAGGTTGCCCCGAAGGTCGGCCTCGAGCTCTATGAGGCCCCGGGCGATGCCGAGGCGGAGCGCGCCGGCCTGACCCGCGATCCCTCCTCCATCGATCGTCGCGTCCACGTCGTAACGCTCGGCGGCACCGGCTATGCGCAGCGGCTCGGTTGCGAGCGTCCGGTGGGTCTCCGAGGGGAAGTACTCCTCGAACGGCCGCTTGTTGATCGTGATGGCACCTTCACCGGTGCGCAAGCGCACACGGGCGACGGCGCGCTTGCGGCGGCCGGTCGACTGGACGAGTGGCTTTGCCATGAAACAGCGGTCCTTCGGGGCTAGGAAGCTCGCCGAGCGGCGGGCAGATCGAGGGGGATGGGCAACTGGGCGGCGTGCGGGTGGTCGGGACCGGCGTAAACCTTCAACTTCCCGAGCATCTTGTGCCCGAGCGCGCCTTTGGGAAGCATGCCCTTGATTGCGCGCCTGACGACCTCTTCGGGCCTTTCCGCGAGCTCCCGGGCATAGCTGACCGTTCGCAGCCCGCCCGGGTAGCCACTGTGACTATATGAGAACGACCTGTCGCTCTTGCCGGCAGTCATGAGGACCTTGGCGGCATTGACGACGATCACGTGGTCACCGGTGTCGATGTGGGGAGCAAAGATCGGGCGGTGCTTGCCGCGAAGCACGCGGGCGACCTCGCTCGAAAGGCGGCCGAGAACAAGGCCGTCGGCGTCGACAACGCGCCAAACGCGTTGAAGCTCACTCGGCTTGGGGGAATACGTGCGCACGACCGTCCTTTGTAGAAGTCAACTCGTGGTGCTCACCCTGAGCATCCCGCGGCCACCGGTTAAAGGGCGCGAACCTCAAGCTCAGCGGGCAAGAGCCAGCAGACAACGATAGAAGACGCCGAGGCCGTCGGCAAGCCGGTTCCTCACCCCGCCGTGCCGAGCCAGTCGCCACCACCCGGCTGCCACGTCCCTCCGGGAACCAACCTCTCCGGGTATCGCACGCCCACTAGACACAGCCCTCGCGAGGGGGCCGGCTGCCCGCTTCGTGACCGGTCGCCACTTCTCACGATCGCGAGCAGCTCACCGGCCGGGGTACGTCCTTGCCCCACTGCGACGAGCGTCCCGACCATCGATCGGACCATCTGGTGGCAGAAGGCGTTGGCCTCGATCTGGAAGACCCACACACGGTCACCGCCCGGGGCCGAAGACCAGCTGGCAGACAGCACGCGACGGATTATCGGAGCCGACTCACCGTGTGGGAGGCGGCAGAAAGCCGAGAAGTCGTGCTCGCCCAGAAGGGCGTCAGCACCGATGCGCATCGCGGCGATATCGAGCGTGCCAGGAACGTGCCACGAGCAATGGTGGAGCAACGGATCGGGCCACGGCGTACGGAGCAGGCTGTAGCGGTAACGCCGGGCGGTCGCCGAGTGGCGCGCGTCGAAGCCGTCGGGCGCGACCCGAGCCTCGATCACCGCAACGGCAGGTCCGAGCTGGCGGCTGAGCGACCGCCCGAGCCGCTCCAACAGCATCCCGGGCTCAGGCTCTCGCGTCGCCCACTTCGCAACGACCCTCTCGTCCAGATCCGCGTGGACGACCTGTCCCAACGCGTGCACACCGGCATCGGTCCGGCCGGCACAGGTCAGTGACACCTCATGGCCGGCCATCGAGCCCAAGGTCGCTGCGAGCAAGCCCCCGACCGTGCGCTGTCCCCGCTGCGCGGCAAAGCCGTGGAACGACGTTCCGTCATAGGCGACAAGGAGCATTACGCGACGAAGCGGCCCGCTTGGGGCCGCTTCACTACCAGGCTCGAAAAGCCTCACACAAGCTCGACGCGGGCCATCGGAGCGTTGTCTCCCTGGCGCGGTCCCAGTTTGAGGATCCGGATGTAGCCGCCCGGCCGATCGGCATAACGCGGGCCGATCTCCGAGAACAGCTTGTGCGCCATGTCCTTGTCACGTATGAATGCCACCACTTGGCGCTGGTTGTGAACACCGCCCTTGCGCGCCTTTGTGATCAGCTTCTCGGCTACGGGCCGCATCGCCTTCGCCTTGGTCTCGGTCGTGACGATCCATCGCGGGTCTGCCGCGATGAGCGAGGCGATGAGGTTGCCCAGCATGGCCTTCTGGTGCGCCGCGTCCCCACCGAGGCGGCGGCCCTTCTTCGGGGTGGCGGGCATCTCAGACGCCTGCCTCGCGCAACGACAGGCCGCGCTCGTCGAGGCGCTCGAGTACTTCGTCGAGTGACTTCTGGCCGAAGTTGGTGATGGCCAGCAGGTCCTCCGGCGAGCGTTCGATGAGCTCGCCAACTGTGTTGATCTGCGCGCGCTTGAGGCAATTGCGCGGGCGCTCCGGCAGGTCGAGATCCTCGATGGGAAGGTCCAGGTCCGGCGAGCCCGTGACGGCGATGCCGACCTCGCCGAGCTCCAAGCCCCGGCCCTCACCGGCAAGCTGCGCGACGATCGAAAGCAGGCCCCGCAATGTCTGGCCGGCCGAAGCGAGCGCCTCGCGCGGTGAGATCGAGCCGTCGGTCTCGATGTCCATGACGATCCGGTCGAAGTCGGTGGAGACCTCGACTCGCGTGGGCTCGACCACGAACGCCACGCGGCGGACCGGTGAGAAGATTGCGTCGACCGGGATGACTCCGATGGTGGATGCCGCCTGCTTGCGCTCCGCCGGCGCGTATCCCTTGCCCTGCTCGACGGTGACGTCGATCGCCAGACGTCCCTTGGCGTTCACTGTCGCGATGTGGACCCCGGCGTTGAGAACCTCGACGTCCGAGGTCGTGCGCAGGTCCGCCCCGGTCACGTCGGCCGGGCCGCGCACGTCGATACGCATCGTGACCGGCGTGTCCGACTCGCTCCGCAGAACGAGGTCCTTCAGGTTCAAGATGATGTCGCTCACGTCCTCTTTCACCCCGGGAAGGAACGTGAACTCGTGGAGCGCTTCGTCGAAACGCACCTGGGTGACCGCGGCGCCGGGGATCGACGACAAGAGGGTGCGCCGGAGCGCCGCCCCGAGGGTGTGCCCGAAACCGGGGTCAAGCGGTCCGATCGCAAAGCGCTGGTGGAACTGGTCCGGTTCGCCGATCGGCTCGACGGTGGGACGCTGGATGATGAGCATGTGGTTATCCGGCTCCTATGTGGATTGGCGCGCTGGCTACTTGGAGTACAGCTCGACGATGAGCTGCTCGCGCACCTGGGTGTCGATCTGTTCCCTGAGCGGGAGCGAGAGCACGCGGACAGCACTGCCGCCGTCCTCGACTTCGAGCCACGCGGGGGGTCGGCGGTCGATGGTGTCGAGATTGTGACGGACCACGATGAACTCGCGCGCCTTCTCGCTGAGCTCGACCTGGTCGCTCTGGCGCACCCGGTAGCTCGGAATCGTCACACGCTTCCCGCTCACGCGCACATGGCCGTGGCGCACCAGCTGCCGTGCCTGACTGCGGCTGGCTCCCCAGCCGGCGCGGAACACGACGTTGTCGAGGCGGGACTCCAGCATCCGTAACAGGTTGTCGCCCGTGACGCCTGACTGGCGGTTCGCCTCCTCGTACATGTTGCGGAACTGGGTCTCGAGCACTCCGTAGATACGGCGCGCCTTCTGCTTCTCGCGAAGCTGGGTGTTGTACTCGGAGGGCTGGCGCAAACGGTCGCGCCCGTGCTCTCCCGGAGGGCTGGGGCGCCGCTCCATCGGGCAGCGGACCGTCTCGCACTTCGGGCCTTTCAGGAAAAGCTTGACCTTCTCGCGCCGGCACAAGCGGCAGACAGGTCCGGTGTATCGCGCCATCGTCGTCTCCCTGCCTATACCCGGCGCCGCTTCTTCGGGCGGCACCCGTTGTGCGGGATAGGCGTGACGTCCTTGATCCCGGTGACTTCGATGCCCGCACTCGAGAGCGAGCGGATTGCGGTCTCGCGTCCTGAGCCAGGACCGCGAACCAGCACGTCGACGCGGCGCACGCCGTGCTCCATCGCACGGCGGGCGCACTGTTCGGCCGCCATCTGGGCTGCGTACGGCGTGGACTTGCGTGACCCCTTGAAACCTACGTTGCCCGCCGATGCCCAGGAGATGACGTTGCCGTCCTGGTCGCTGATCGAGACGATCGTGTTGTTGAACGAGCTCTTGATGTGGGCGACGCCATAGGTGACGTTCTTGCGTTCCTTGCGGCGTGGACGGCGACCGCCGGGCTTTGTCGTCTTTGCCATCAGCGGCGGTCCGAACGTGAGCGATTGATCGTATGCGGGGCCATGGTTACTTGCGTACCTTCTTCTTTCCGGCGACGGTCTTCTTCGGTCCCTTGCGTGTGCGGGCGTTGGTGTGGGTGCGCTGACCGTGGACCGGAAGCCCCTTGCGGTGGCGAATCCCCTGGTAGCAGCCGATCTCCATCTTCCGCTTGATGTCCTGAGCGACGTCACGGCGAAGGTCGCCTTCGACCTTGAAGTTGGCATCGACCCAGGCCCTCAGACGAGCTACTTCCTCGTCGGTCAGGTCGCGGACACGGGTATCGGGGTTGATCCCGGTCTCGGCGCAGGTCTGCTGTGCCCTGGTCTGGCCGATGCCGTAGATATAGGTCAGCGAGATCTCGAGACGCTTCTCGCGCGGGATGTCGACGCCGGAAATTCGGGCCACGTGCTAACCCTGCCTCTGCTTGTGTCGCGGGTTGGTACAGATCACCATCACACGGCCGTGCCGGCGAATGATCTTGCACTTCTCACACATCGTCTTGACGCTCGGTCGAACCTTCACTGTCTCATGCTCCACTCGACAGGGCCGGCACCGCCGACCCGCTCCCGCCTTGGCAGCGCTTGCCGCCCGGCTCCTACCATCCGCCTTCTCCCGGGTCCGGCAGCTGCCGAA
>PMZN01000080.1:0-672 GCA_003170375.1 Acidimicrobiaceae bacterium
CGATTCGCGTCGTGTTCCAGCCCATCGTCGATCTGGCCACGACGAAAGTGATCGGCTACGAGGCACTGGCTCGCTTTCCTGGGGATTCGAGCGTTTCGCCGCGGACGTGGTTCGCTGAGGCTGCCGAGGTCGGGCTTTTGCTCGAGATCGAGATGACAGCGATCCGCGCGGCCCTCGCCCATCTCGAGCGTCTGCCAAAGGACGCATTCATCTCTGTCAACGTGTCCCCGGAGACGGCCGGATCTGAAGAGCTCCGCGAGGTCCTCGCCAGCGTTGACCCGTCGCGCGTCGTCCTGGAGATAACAGAGAACGCCGCCGCCGGAGACTACGAGGAGGTGAGCGAGGCCGTTGGCGCACTCCGCGCCATAGGTGTGAGGATCGCCCTGGACGACACCGGATCGGGGACGGTCAGCTTCAACAGCCTGTTCGACGTTCACGCAGACATCATCAAGATCGACATCGACGTCACCCACGGGATCGCTTCGGACCCCATGAAAGAAGCGATGGCGTCTGCCCTCAAGGCGCTCGCTGACCGCTTGGGCGCGATGAGCCTCGCCGAAGGCATCGAGACCGAGGAAGAGCTCAACCTTCTGAGGGGAGTCGGCGTTCAGGCAGGTCAAGGGTATTTCTTCGGCCGTCCTGAGCCAGTGGCCGACTAGGAACCGTGCCCCG
>PMZN01000080.1:680-1038 GCA_003170375.1 Acidimicrobiaceae bacterium
GGAGTGATAGAAGAGGGCCGGTGGAAGGCAGCGGCTGGAGTCAGGCACGAACGCTACGGAGCTCTGAGCCTCCGGAGTCGATGCCTCGCGCTGAGACGCCGCTTGTAATCTCACAAGCCGGTTTCACCATCTCGGTCCTTGCCGAGAAGACGGGCACGCCTGTACCGACCATTCACCACTACCGCCACCTCGGCCTCCTGCCCGAGGCGACCGAGCTCGCCTCCAACCGGTTCCTCTACGACGAGCGACACGTCGAGGCGCTCAATGTCATCCGCCTGCTTCGTGAGCGACGGAACATGCCGCTCGAGACCATCCGCGAAGCGTTGCCCGAGCTGCTCGCGTTCAACGGTGAGAGCGA
>PMZN01000080.1:1071-8168 GCA_003170375.1 Acidimicrobiaceae bacterium
GTCGCGGACATCTGCAGCGCGGCTGACGTCGCGAAGGGAACCTTCTATCGCTACTTCGACTCGAAAGAGGCGGTCTTCCTCGCTGCTGCCCGTTCCACCGTCGAAGCTGTCGGAGAGCAGCTTGACGAGTTGCCCGTGCCCATGAGCGAGCCTCAGGCGATAGAGAAGCTGAAGCTGTTGCTCGCTCCCATGGCGCCGCTGCTGCTCGAGGTGGCGACCGGGGAGCTCCGGCATCAACCGAACCTCATAGGCGTCGTCGGTGTCATCACGGCCGGTCTCGCCAGCCGCGTGGTTCCCAGGCTCCGCACGAGAGGCAAGGCCGCCAGGACGGCTGCCCGGCGAGTCGTTGACGCGGCCCTCGTTGGTCTGCTCCGACCAACACTCGGGTCGACCACCTCTTCGCAATCTTCGTCCTCCTGATTCTTTCCTGGACGCCCGAGTCCGAGGCGCTTGGAACCCGCAGGTCAAGACCAGGATTTCGCCTCGGTGGCGGCCGCGGAGTCACGCTGTGGGGCCAACGGCCGCGCGTGCGTCCCTTGACGCAGGCCTCCTCGCACGTATAACAAAGGTGGAACTGGTAGTCATCGGCACTACGCGAAGGAGTAGCCGATGGTGTCAACTGAGTCTGGGCGCTCCATTGGAGGAGACTTCGACGCGCCCGCTCTGCTCGCCACGAAGGCGCGAAACGAGAACTTCCCGGTCGCCTCGCATCTCCTGCCGCGCGAGGTCCGGGCGAACCTGATGGCGATCTACGGTTTCGCCCGTCTGGCCGACGACCTCGGCGACGAGGCAGAGGGCGATCGCCTGGCTTTCCTGGACTGGCTCGAGGCGGAGCTCGATCGTGCAGCCGCCGGCAACGCGACCCACCCTGCGCTCCGGCAGCTCACGCCTGTGATCCGGGGGCTCGACCTGAGCCTCGACCCGTTTCGCTGCCTCATCGAAGCCAACCGGATGGACCAGCGCATAACGCGCTATCAGAGCTTCGGTGATCTCGTGGGCTACTGCATGTTGTCCGCGGCCCCGGTGGGCCGGCTCGTGCTGGCGGTGTTCGGGGTCTCGACGGCCGAGCGGATCGCGCTCTCGGACGAGGTCTGCATCGGTTTGCAGGTCGTCGAGCACCTTCAAGACATCGGAGAGGACGCTAGGCGAGGCCGCGTCTACCTGCCGGCCGAGGACATGGAGCGCTTCGGGTGCACCGAAAGTGAGCTGCTGGGGACCGACTCGTCCCCGGCCCTGCGACGGCTCGTCGCCATGGAAGTGAGCCGGGCGAGGGACCTGCTCGCCTCTGGCGTGCCTCTTGCCGCATCGCTGCGGTTCCGTCCCCGGGTGGCCGTCGTGGGCTTCGCCGCGGGGGGGATGGCGGCACTCGACTCCATCGAACGGTCCGGCGACGACGTGCTCAGGTGCCAGTGCCGTCCCCGCAAGCTCGGGCTCGCGAAGCGAGCCGTCTCCGCCTTGGTGACGGCGAGCACGAGGGGCGGGTCGTGAACACCGAGCTCGCTTACGACTTCTGCGAGGCCGTCACGCGCCAGGAAGCGAAGAACTTCGCATATGGCATCAGGCTGCTCCGCAAGCCCGAGCGCCGAGCGCTGTCGGCGGTCTACGCACTCGCACGACGCATCGACGACATCGGCGACGGGCAGGCCGCTCCTGCGGAGAAGCTCAGTGAGCTCCAGGCCATTCGCAAGAGCATCGACACGATCGATCCGCAATCGACGGACCCGGTGCTCGTGGCAGTGGACGACGCGTCTCGTCGGTACCGGCTCCCGATGTCGTGCTTCGGCGAGATCATCGACGGCTGCGAGATGGACGTCATCGGCACGTCGTACGAGACGATCGACGATCTCGTCGGCTACTGCCGCAAGGTGGCGGGCTCGGTGGGCCGGCTCTCGCTCGCCGTGTTCGGGTCGACCGACCTCGAGGGAGCGATCCCGCTCGCGGACTCGCTCGGCGTCGCGCTCCAGCTCACGAACATCCTGCGCGATGTCGTCGAGGACCGCTCGTTCGGGCGCGTGTACCTGCCGAGCAACGATGCCGAGTCGGTCGGCTGCGCTCCGGATCTCACGGGCCCGGCGGCGGACGTGGCACGGCTCGTCGCACTCGAATGCGGTCGCGCGGATCGGTGGTTCGCCGAGGGACTGCAGCTCCTGCCGTTGCTCGACAGCCGGAGCCGAGCTTGTGTCGGAGCCATGGCCGGGATCTACAGGCGTCTGCTGGTCCGGATCAAGGGTGAGCCGATCGCGGTCACACGAGGGCGCATGTCCTTGCCGAGCTGGGAGAAGGCATTGGTGGCGGCGCGGAGCCTCGCCGGAGCACGGCCATGAGCCCGGCCCGCATCGGCGTCGTCGGGGGCGGCCTGGCGGGGATGGCCGCCGCACTCGCAGCAGCGGACGGCGGAGCCGAGGTCGTGCTCTTCGAGCGCCGCCCGGTCCTCGGCGGTCTCACGGCCTCGATCCGGCACAACGGGCTCAGTTTCGACAACGGCCAGCACGTGTTCCTCCGCTGTTGCACGGCCTACCGGGGGTTCATCGACCGCATCGGGGCAACGGGGCAGGTGTTCCTGCAGGACCGGCTCGACGTGCCCGTGCTCGCCCCAGACGGCTCGCGCGCCTCGATCAAGAGGTCGGGCCTGCCCGCCCCGCTGCACATGGCGGGGTCCCTCGGGAGGTATCGCCACCTCTCGATGCGTGAGCGGGTGCGCCTCGTGCGTCCAGCGCTCGCGCTCCGGCGGCTCGATCCTGACGACGCGTCACTCGACGGCATCTGTTTCGGCGACTGGCTCGCCGACCATGGCCAGAGCGAGCGGGCAGTCGACCGCCTCTGGAACCTGATCGCGCTGCCGACGCTCAATGTCCCCGCCGGCGAGGCATCGCTCGCGCTCGCGACGAAGGTCTTCCGGGTCGGTCTTCTCGATCGGTCCGACGCCGGCGACATCGGGTGGGCAGGGGTCCCGCTGGCCGAGCTTCACGGTGCCATCGCCGCTCGCGCGTTGGAAGCTGCAGGCATCGAGACGGTGCTGGGCAGCCCGGTCGGCGCCATCGGTCGCTCGCCCCTCGGCGCTTTCACCGTGGGCTCCGGTGCCAGGAGCGTGGCTGTCGACGCGGTGATCCTGGCTACGCCGCTACGTGTGTCGGCGAGTATCGGAGCGTCGATCGGTTCGGCCGCCGGCGCCCGGGAGGCGGAGCGTCTCGGGACCTCTCCCATCGTCAACGTCCACCTGGTGCTCGACCGGAAGGTGACCGACCTCCCGCTGGCGGCCTGTGTCGGTTCGCCGATCCAGTTCGTCTTCGACCGCACGGTCGCGAGCGGAGCCAAGTCGGGCCAGTGCCTGGTCCTCTCGCTCTCGGCAGCGGACAGCTACATCGCCACGGGATCTGCCGAGCTCGTGAGCATGTTCTTCGAGGCGTTGTGCGAGCTGTTCCCCGCTGCGCGCCAGGCCCGCCTCGTCGACGCGATCGTCACCCGCGAGAAGGCCGCGACGTTCCGGGCGGTTCCCGGTACCGGGGCGTTCCGCCCCCCGACCACGACCGAGGTGCACGGCTTGTTCCTCGCCGGCGCCTGGTGCGACACCGGGTGGCCGGCGACGATGGAGAGTGCGGTCCGCAGCGGCCACCAGGCGGCTTCGCAGGCACTGGCCCTCCTGTCGGACGCAAGCGTGGGGGGCCCACGACAGCTGGAAGGGGCCGGGACATGACGACGATCTCCTCCCCGGCAAGGCGCGACAGCGCTCTCATTGCAGCCGAGTCGCTGACGCGGGCGAGATCGGTGGTGACACCGGCCATGGATGCGGCCGTGCTGCGCCTGTGCCCGGCCTTGAGGCCCGCCGTGCGCGAGCACCTCGCCGGGGGAGGCAAGTTCGTGCGCGCGGGGCTCACGCTTGTCTCGGCGGCAGCTGCCGGCGCCGACGAGAGCGTCGGCGTCGTCGGCGCCGTCGCCATCGAGATGGTCCACAACTTCTCGCTCGTCCACGACGACATCATCGACGGCGATCTCGAAAGGCGGCATCGCCCGACCCTGTGGGCTGAGCACGGTGTCGGTCATGCCATCATCGCCGGCGACGCGCTCGCGACCCTCGCGTTCCAGATCCTTCTCGAAGAGCCGACCGCCGAGCGGGTAAGGGCTGCCGGGCGACTCGCCGAGGCCACCCAGGCGATGATCGCGGGTCAGGCCGAGGACATGGCCTCCGAGCTCCTGGCTTCACTGTCGGTGGAGGAGTGCCTTCACATGGAAACCGGCAAGACGGGGGCTTTGCTGTCCTGTGCTGCGGCCATTGGCGCAATCCTCGCCGGCGCCCCGGCGCCGACCGTCGACGCATTGGCGGACTTCGGCCGCCATCTCGGGATCGCCTTCCAAGCCGTCGACGACGTGCTCGGCATCTGGGGCGAGCCGAGTGTCACCGGCAAACCGGTCGGCAACGACCTGCGCCAGCACAAGAAGTCCCTGCCGGTCGCGATCGCGCTCGCCCGGGGCACCGACCTGCCTGCAGGGCTCGGATCACTGCTCGAGCGTGACCTCACCGAGGCCGAAGTTGCGAAAGCGACGCTGCTCCTAGAGCAGTGCGGCGCACGCCAGGAAACACTGGCCATCGGAGAGTTGCAGCTTCATGCCGCCCTTGCGTCTCTCGAGCGGGTGCCCCTGGCGCTCGGCCCCAGCTCGGAACTGGAGGCGATCGCCCGCTACGTGACCGAACGGGACCGATGAGCGTGCTCGCCCGGCGTCAGGCGGCAGATACCGAGGCCGCCGCAGGGTCATCGTCGCCGGCTGCGCAGGCGGCCGACGACGCCCTGACGTGTCTCCGCAGAGCCATCGACGCCCTCGCCGCGCTCCAGCGTCCGCAAGGCTGGTGGAAGGGCGAGCTCGAGACGAACGTCACCATTGACGCGGAGGATCTCCTGCTGCGCGAGTTCCTGGGCATTCGGACCGCTGAGCTGACGGCGTCGTCGGCGCGCTGGATCCGGTCGCGCCAGCGCGAGGACGGCACGTGGGCGAACTTCCACGGAGGCCCGCCCGACCTCTCGACCAGCGTCGAGGCCTACGTCGCGCTCCGGCTGGCCGGTGACCCGGTGGACGCTGCGCACCTGCTGCGCGCCGCGCAGTTCATACAGAGCTCCGGTGGCGTCGAGCGCACTCGAGTCTTCACCAGGGTCTGGCTGGCGCTGTTCGACCTGTGGCCGTGGGCCGAACTGCCGGTGCTGCCGCCGGAGCTGATCTTCCTGCCGAGTTTCGTCCCGCTCAACATCTACGACTTCGCCTGCTGGGCACGCCAGACCGTGGTCGCCCTCACGGTGGTGAGCGCGCACCGGCCGACTCACCGGCTGGGATTCGGCATCGACGAGCTCCGAAGTGGCCTTCCCGAGGCGCCCCCGGCACCGCTCAGCACCTGGCCGGGCCGGTTCCAGGCGCTCGATCGCGCCCTCAAGGCGTACGAGCGCCATCCGGTCAAGTTCGTCCGGCGCGCTGCCCTGGGCCGGGCCGAGCGCTGGATAGTGCGACATCAGGAGGCGGACGGCTCGTGGGGTGGCATTCAACCGCCCTGGGTGTACTCGTTGATCGCCCTACGACTGCAGGGCTACGCGCTCGAGCACCCGGTCATGAGGGCGGGGATCGAGGGCCTCGACGGCTTCACGATCGAAGACGAGGCCGGGAGGCGCATCGAGGCCTGCCAGTCCCCGGTGTGGGACACCGCGCTCGCCGTCACGGCCCTTGCCGACGGCGGGCTCCTGCCCACCGACCCGGTGCTGCGGTCTGCAGCCCGCTACCTGCTTGCCGAGGAGATCTCGGTCAAGGGCGACTGGTCTGTCCGGCGCCCGGGCCTTCAGCCGGCCGGCTGGGCTTTCGAGTTCGCCAACGACAACTACCCGGACATCGACGACACGGCAGAAGTCGTGATCGCGCTCGGGCGAACCGATGAGCCGGCTGAAGACGCCGTGGATCGCGCGGTCGCCTGGATCGAGGCGATGCAGTGCCGGGACGGGGGTTGGGGCTCCTTCGACGTCGACAACACCCAGACGCTGTGCCGGGAGCTTCCCTTCTTTGACTTCGGGGAGCTGATCGATCCTCCGAGCGCGGACGTGACAGCGCATGTCGTGGAGATGTTGGCGAAGCTCGGACGTTCCAAGGACGCTGTCGATCTCGGCGTGCAGTGGTTGTTGCGCGCGCAGGAGGAAGACGGGTCCTGGTTCGGGCGCTGGGGCGCCAACCACGTCTACGGCACGGGAGCCGTGGTTCCGGGGCTCGTCGCCGCCGGGCTGGCAACCGACGACCCCGCCGTGCGCCAGGCCGTCGCCTGGCTGGAAGGCCACCAGAACGCCGATGGCGGCTGGGGCGAGGACCTGCGCTCGTATCGGGACTACTCGCAACGCGGCTGCGGGCCATCGACGGCATCCCAGACGGCTTGGGCCTTGCTGGGGCTCCTGGCCGCGGGCGAGCGCTCCGAGGCGACTCAGCACGGTGTGGCTTACCTCGTCGCGACCCAGCGCGAAGACGGCTCGTGGGACGAGCCGTGGTACACCGGAACCGGCTTTCCCGGCGACTTCTACATCAACTACCACCTGTACCGGCTCGTGTTCCCGGTCACGGCCCTGGGGCGTTTCGTGAACGGAGAAGCCCACGGCTGATCTCAAGGTTCTGACGGCGCTGCGTGTCGAAGCCTTCGCGGTGGGCGGCGCCGATGTCATCATCGGCGCCGGGCCCGCTCGCGCCCGGCGTGCCGGCGCCGAGCTTGCCGCGAATCTCGACGAGAAGACGGCCGTCGCGCTTGTCGGCGTGGCGGGCGGCCTCTCTCCTGAATTGCGCCCTGGTGACCTCGTCATAGCCAGCGAGCTGCGCAACACCGAGTCGTCGGGATCGCTCAACCTCCCGGGCGTGTCGTTTCTTGCGGCCGAGTTCCGCCGGGCCGGCCTTGGCGTTCACACCGGGCCGCTCGTGTCGTCGCCGCGGTATGTCCGGGCCCGCGAACGGGACGCGCTCGCGGCCTCGGGCGCTGTGGCCGTCGACATGGAATCGGCCTGGGTCATGGGCTATCTGCCCAACAACCCGCTTGCGGTCATCCGTTCCATCTCGGACACCAGCGAGCGCGGGCCGGTCCTCGGCGGCGC
>PMZN01000080.1:8207-11828 GCA_003170375.1 Acidimicrobiaceae bacterium
CTCTCGCTCCACGGAGCGCCTGTCTATGTCCGCCGTCAGATCGTCCACAACCTGCACGTCGTTCGCGACCTCGAGTCCAAGGGCGCGGTGTTCGTCGAGGAGATCGACGAGGTGCCCGAGCGCGCGGTCGTGGTGCTGGCCGCGCACGGTGTCTCCCCGGCTGTTCGCCAGCAGGCCGCCGAGCGCAGCGACCTCAAGGTCATCGACGCGACCTGCCCGCTGGTCGCCAAAGTGCACACCGAGGCGCGTCGCTACGCGAGCCAGGACTACAACCTCGTCCTCATCGGCCACGCCGATCACGAGGAGGTCATCGGGACTCTCGGTGAGGCACCGGGCCGTTTTCACGTCGTGGAGGGCGCGGACGACGTCGGCCGGCTGGAGCTTGCGCTCGAGCCGAGGCGCCCGGTCGCGTACCTCACACAGACGACGCTCGCAACCGACGAGACCGCCGAGATAGTCGCGGCGTTGCGGCGCCGGTTCCCCGAGATCACCGCGCCCCCTGCGGACGACATCTGCTATGCCACACAGAACCGCCAGGACGCGGTCCGCCAGATCGCCCACCGATGCGACCTCATGCTCGTGGTGGGCTCGACGAATTCGTCCAATACCGCTCGCCTCGTGGAGGTGGCCCGGCGCGAAGGCTGCCGCGCAGAGCTGATCGAGGACGTCTCGCAGCTGGAGCTGGGCTGGCTCGCGGGCGTCACAACCGTGGGGCTCACCGCCGGCGCGTCGGCACCTGACCTCCTCGTCCAGGAAGTGCTCGACACTCTCCGCCTGCTCGGGCCGGTGTGCCTGAGTGAGGAGAGGACTGCAGAAGAAACCGTCCGTTTTTCCCTCCCGACTCAGGTGCGATGATGCCGATCCCTCTCCGTCAGAACATCCGTATCGGTGCCCACCTAGTCCGGCACCGCCTGAAGAAGACCAAGTACTACCCCTTCATCGTCGAGATCGAGCCGCTCTTCGCGTGCAACCTGGCGTGTCCGGGCTGCGGGAAGATCCAGCACCCGACCGAGGTTCTGCGCCAACGCCTGTCGGTGGAGGACGTGCTCGAGGCCGTCTCGGAGAGCGGCACGCCCATGGTGTCCATCGCCGGCGGCGAGCCACTGCTCCATCCCGACATCGAGCGCATGGTCCGAGAGCTCGTGCGCCGCAAGGTCTACGTCTACCTGTGCACCAATGCGGTGCTCCTGAGCCGACGCCTCGACCGCTTCAGCCCTTCTCACTACTTCTCCTGGGTCGTCCATTTGGACGGCACGCGTGAGCGGCACGACGCCGCAGTCGACAGGGCCGGCGTCTTCGACACCGCTGTGGCGGCGATTCGTGAGGCGAAGGCAAAGGGCTTCCGAGTGACGACGAATTCGACCTTCTTCAACACCGACTCGCCGAAGACGGTTCGTGACGTCCTCGACTTCCTAAACGACGACCTCGGCGTGGACGCGATGATGATCTCGCCCGCGTACGCATACGAGAAGGCACCCGATCAAGAGCACTTCCTCGGGGTCGAACAGACCCGCCAGCTGTTCAAAGAGGCGTTCGCCGACAAGCGGAGGAAGAAGTGGCGCCTCAACCACTCCCCGCTGTTCCTCGACTTCCTCGAGGGCAAGGTGGACTTCCAGTGCACGGCTTGGGGCATTCCCAGCTACTCGGTCTTCGGCTGGCAGCGACCCTGCTACCTCATGGCCGACGGCTACGCGGCCAGCTACCGCGAGCTGGTCGAGACCACCGACTGGGGTGCCTACGGACGAGGCAGGGATCCGCGGTGCGCGAACTGCATGGCTCACTGCGGCTACGAGCCCTCGGCCGTCATCGCGAGCCTGGGCTCGCTCCGCCAGTCGCTTCGCGCGCTCATGGATACGCACTGATCGACATGAGCGTCATCACCGTCCCAGCCGAGTCCGTGCTTGCCACCGCCGTCTCACCGGAATGCCTCCGCGAGATGAGCTCACGCGAGCTCCGCTCGCTCGTGGCTGAGATCCGCCGGTTCCTCGTCTCGAGCGTCTCGGCGACGGGGGGTCATCTCGGCTCGAACCTCGGAGTCGTGGAGCTCACCATCGCCCTGCATCGCGTGTTCTCGTCTCCCGACGACGCCATCGTCTGGGACACCGGTCACCAGGCCTATGTGCACAAGCTCGTCACCGGCCGCCAGGACGGGTTCGCCGGCTTGCGCCAGGGCGGCGGCATGTCGGGCTACCCGAACCGCTCCGAGTCCGAGCACGATCTCGTCGAGAACAGCCACGCTTCCACGGCGCTGTCGTATGCCTACGGGCTCGCCACGGCGCGGCGGCTGCAGCGGGACCCACGCCGCGTCGTCGCGGTAGTGGGCGACGGCGCGTTGACTGGCGGCGTCGCGTACGAGGCGCTCAACAACATCGGGGTTTCCGGCGCGAAGGTTGTCATAGTCCTCAACGACAACGGGCGTTCCTACGCTCCGACGGTGTCGAGGATCTCGTCCGCAGGCCGGACCGTTGCGCCGGGCCGCGGCAACGGCTCGACGCCGGGCCGCTCCCCGACGGGCGACTTCTTCGAGGCTCTCGGTGTCTGCTATCTCGGGCCTGTGGACGGCCACGACCTCGACGCCCTTGAACGGGCGCTGCACCGGGCGGCGGACCTGCCCGGGCCAGTTGTGCTGCATGTGCATACGACCAAGGGCCGCGGCTACGAGCCCGCAGAGCGCGACGAGGAGAAGCGCCTCCACGACGTCGGTCCTTTCGATCCGGAGACCGGCGTCGCGCTCGCCGTCGCCGGCCGCCGGTTGAGCTACACCGAAGCTTTCGGCTCGGCGATCGTTCGCGAAGCGGCGGTGCGCCCCGAGATCGTCGCCATCACCGCCGCCATGCCGGGACCGACGGGACTGATCGAGTTCCGTGACTGCTACCCGGAACGTTTCTTCGATGTCGGCATCGCAGAGCAGCACGCCGTGAACGCGGCCGCCGGCATGGCCATGGGCGGCTTGCGACCGGTCGTCGCGATCTACTCCACGTTCCTCAACCGAGCCTGGGACCAGGTCTACTACGACGTGGGTCTCCACCGCCTTCCGGTGATCTTCTGTCTTGACAGGGCGGGCATCACCGGCGATGACGGTCCCAGCCACCACGGCGTGCTCGACCTGATGCTGCTCACCAAGGTGCCCGGGATGACGGTCTTCGCTCCTTCGTCATACGAGGAAGTGGGCAACATGCTGCACGAGGCCCTGACGATCACCTCGGGCCCAGTCGCCATCCGGTGGCCGAAGAGCGAAGCCTGCTCGACATCGCAGGTGGGCAGCGGCATTCGGGCGCGCAAGGTCCGCGCCGGGTCTCGGGTTTGCCTCATCGGTGTCGGCAAACTCGTCACCGTTTGCGAGCAGGCCGCTCACATCCTCGCCGGCAAGGGCCTCGACGCCACCGTGTGGGACGCGCGCGTCGCCTCGCCGCTGGACCCGGCCATGATCGAAGATGCGATGGCCCACGAGCTCGTCGTTTCCGCCGAGGACGGCATCCTCGACGGCGGCGTGGGGTCGCGGGTCAGCGCGGCGCTTCGCAGTGCTGCTCCGGCAGGCATCGGCCCAGTGGTCGTCAATTGTGGTGTCCCGACCGCCTACCTCCCGCACGGCGAGGCGTCCGACATCCTGGCGTACCTCGG
>PMZN01000079.1 GCA_003170375.1 Acidimicrobiaceae bacterium
CGGCGACGACATCGCCTGGATGCACATCGGACAGGACGGGCGGCTGTGGGCCATCAACCCCGAGACCGGCTTCTTCGGCGTGGCGCCCGGCACGAACATGGTGACCAACCCGAATGCCGTGCTCACTCTGGCAGCCAATTGCATCTTCACGAACACGGCGCTCACCGACGACGGCGACATCTGGTGGGAGGGCCTCACCGAGGAGCCGCCGGCGCACTGCACCGACTGGCGGGGCGACGAGTGGACGCCCGACTCCCCGACGCCCGCTGCGCACCCGAACTCACGCTTCACCGCGCCAGCCAGCCAGGATCCGGCGATCGCCGACGAGTGGGAAGACCCGGAGGGCGTGCCCATCTCGGCCATCTTGTTCGGCGGCAGGCGCGCAGCGGTGGTCCCGCTCGTCCACGAGGCCTTCGACTGGGCGCACGGTGTCTTCCTTGGCTCGATCATGGCTTCTGAGACGACCGCCGCCGCGACGGGGGCCGTGGGTGAGCTGAGACGCGACCCATTCGCGATGCTGCCGTTTTGCGGCTACAACATGGCCGACTACTGGGCACACTGGCTGTCGCTCGCGGACCGGATGGACGAGACGAAGCTGCCCCGGGTCTTCTATGTCAACTGGTTCCGCAAGTCCGCCGACGGGCGCTTCCTGTGGCCCGGCTTCGGCGACAACTCCCGCGTGCTCGAGTGGGTCCTCGAGCGTTGCGCGGGCCGCGGCGAAGTCGTCGAAACGCCTATCGGCTACCTTCCGGCGATGGGCACGATCGACGTCGAAGGGCTCGACATCCCCGAGGAGGACATGATCGAGCTGCTGCGAGTCGACCGCGATGAGTGGCGGGCGGAGCTGCCGCCCATCGCCGAGTATTTCGCCCAGTTCGGCGATCGGCTACCGCCGGCCATCACCGGCCAGATCGAGGCGCTCCGTCAGCGCCTCGGCTGACGCCGCCCAACGCCGTCCTGCTGCTGTTCCCAGGCGGCGCTCGTCACCTGGTTGGGTGGCACCGAGACGATCATCCCGGTCGAACCGTCCGGGGCGGCCACCGCGTAGTCGCCGGCAGGCAGGCTCGGGAACACCGCCGCGTAGACCGTTGCGCTCCGTCCCGCCCGCGGCAACACCCACACGTGCGTGCGCTGTGAGGGGTCCGAGGTGGGGTGGATCTCGACCTCGAGGCCTTCGCACCCCGCGGGCGCCGTCAACACGAGTGCACCCCTGTGCTCACCGACGTCCACCAGCACGGCGCGGCTCGGGTCGGTCGGCCGGGGTGTCTCCCCGGCCGCCGAAACTTCACTCAGATGATCGTGGGGGGCTCTGTCAAGGTGGGAATGCAGGTGTCGTCGCATCGTCGGTGCCGTCGGTCCGCTCAGGGCCATCTCGTCAGCCGGCAACTGGGAGCTTCTGCGCCGACGGGTTGTCGTAGCCGTCCCACGGGTTGCCAAGGTATGGGAAGGAATCCCGGTAGCTCAGGCCGAAGGCGCTCAAGCTTGCGAGGTTGGCCGGCTCCGACGCGGTGCCGCCGACGTCGTAGAGCGCCCCGGCGGCCGCGTCCGGCTTGAACGACTTGACGACATCGCCGAGGAGCGCACCAGCGACGGCCTTCAGCTCGATGCTCACGACATCGTCGAAGACGCGCCGACCGTTCGGGAAGCCGGCGTTGTCACCGCCGACAACGCCGAGGATGGCCGCCTTTGCAGGCGCCGTCGGCTCGATCGCGACGTTGAGCCGGAGCATGTCCGCCTTCGTGGCTCCCGTGTTGTTCTGGAACCCTGCAATGAGCCCGGCAGGAACGCCGGTGAGCAGGACGGCGTCGAGGTCGGGGCGAGTGTTCGAAGAGTTCCCCGCGTAAGCGGCGAGGTTCGGGAATGCTCCCGGGTACAAGACGTTGAGAAGCGCCGCGAGGCTCGGGTGGTCGTAGTAGCCCGCGAAGGCAGCGTCGCCCACTGGAGCCTGGGTGTTCCAGTAGTCCTTCACGCCCATCGGAATGACGACCTCGTTGATGAGCGGGTTGCCGAGGCGCGAGATCTGCATCCACGGCCCCGCGTGGGTGGCCGGGTTGCCGTAGATCAGAGTCTTCTGGCGGCTGGCCGTGGTCCAGACCCCAATGGTCGAGTCAGGGGCGGTGTAACCGCTCGGCCTCGATCCGTTGCGCGTGAGGTCCCGGATCGGGACCTGGATCGCGATGCTGTGGACGTTCAGCCCGGCGAGGGTGTTGATACCTGCCACCGCCGATCCCTTGAGCAGGAAGTCCGGCTGGAACGGGCGAAGGTCACCGAGGTCGAAGATCGACCCGAGGTCGACGTAGAAGCCGTCGGCACGTTGGCCGGCGAAGACGTAACTGCCCGAGCCGAGCGGGTGGACCGCCTCGGCGGCGAGCGGAGCGTAGTCGGGGATCGAGTTCTTGCCGACGTTGCACGGTGGGCACGCCAAGTCCTTGGCCAACAGGTGCGTGCCGTTCTTGTCCACGCGGGTGACCGAATAGAACTGCTTGCGGTTCCAGGTCTTGTCGCTCAAATGCTTGATCTGGCCCGTGTTGTAGAGGAACAGGTCGTGCGCACCGGTGTTGGTGAGCACGGTGTTGAACCGGAACTGGTAAGTGATCTGGGCGCGGGCATCGCCGTCGTTGTCGATGTGGATCTCATACAGCACGTCGTCGCCGAACTCATAGAAGTTCGGGCCTCCGGCAGGCTGTTGAAGGGGCACGTAGTTCGCGATGATCGTGACAGTGCTGGGGCTGTCGGGGCTGACGAACGCATAGAGATCCGCGCTGTCTGCTACGGGGTCCCGTGAGATCTCGGGAGCTTCTCGGTGGGAAGACATCGTTTCTTACACCTCACTGGTTGTCTGGGATCGTGGTTGTAGGAGCTCGCCTGGCGGCAATGCTCGGGCTGGATGCGCCTGGCGGCGGTGCTTGGCTCAACCCGCCGCGCGCAACAGCCGCGCGACGAGAGCCGAGTCTCGGCGAACTACCTCACGGGTGCCGACCATCAAGTGAACTTCACCGCTGCGCGGGTCTGGGATGTGCACGACGAGCGGTCCGGTGGCAGCCCGCCCTGCAGGTGCAGCAACGCCGGCGTTGTGAACCGTCGCGGGTCTGCGTGACGCCAGCAGTCCGGGGAACGACGGAATAGCGGCAAAGATGCCCGCCGCTGCGACCCCGGTTCCGCCTCGCTTGAGAAACGTCCGTCTCGTGATGCTTTCCATCTGCTGCCCCCCTTGTCCAAAGAGGCCTCCGTCCGCACCGCAATTCCGGCTTGGCACTTCTCCGCGCCTGCGGTGCGGGCTGCCCCGAGCTCGTCCCGGGCGCCTCTCGACATGACTACGGCACAGGTCGCCGCTGCGGATGACCAGGCCTGCGGTCCAGGGGGAATGCTCCTCAGTTCAGCGACTGGCCCGGAAGGTCGGGCCGGCCCGCTTGATGCTGCTCGAGACGGCTCTGGGTCACGGCGCGGCGCATCGAGACATGGAACCCTGCCGCGACGGCGCAGGTCACACCTATCAAGACGTCGCCCGCCTGCAGGGAGAAGCCGACAATCACCGCCAACAGTGCGCACAGCACCCAGACCAGCTGCAGCTGTGTCTCGAACTTGGCGAAGGCGCGCCCGAGCAGTGCCGGAGGCACGTGCCGCTGTGCGATCGAGTCGAACGAAGGCTTGGCTGCCGTGGTCGCGAAGCCGATGGCGAGGGTGAGCAGCGGCTGGGCCCACAGTGAGCCCAGGACCGCGGCTATGACGCCGACGAGCGCAGAGAGCACGAGAGAGTAGAGGATCAGCTGCTGTTCGGACAGGTACCTGCGCAGCACCGGCACGAGAAGCGACCCGAGCAGCGAACCAATTGCGCTTGTCAAGAGCACAAAACCGAACCACCACGTCGCAGCGTGGAGATGACGCAGAGCGAAGGCCAGAAAGAAAGTCAGGAAGCCGACCGATCCCCTGATCACCGACATCGCTGCGAGTGAGAGCACCACCTCGGGGACATAGAGCGGAAGTCCCAGCCGCTGCCGCTCGCGAGCGACGTTGATCCGCACCTGACGCTCTCGGTTGGAGGTTGGCGAGCGCTCGTAGAGGGGACGCCCCGCTCCTTGTGGCCGGCGCCCCTTGTCGGGAACGGGCGGTCCCAAGATGGGCTGGCCATCGGGCGCCGCTGCTGCCGGCTTGGCGAGGACCGCGTCGGCGGTCTTGGGAAGCCGCATCGCGGCCACCCCTCCGAGGACGAACACAACGAACGCCAGCCGGAGCACCCAGGGTGCCCCGAGCTGAAGGAAGCCCACAGCCACAGGAGAGGCCACAAAGCCGGCGAGAGTGGCAAGAACGGCAAGCTTTGCATTCGCACTCGCGAGATCGTCCTCGGTCTCGGTCATGGACGGCACCAGTGCCGCCTTGGCGACCAGGTACAGCTTGGAGAGCACGAGGACGCCGAACGCCTCGGGGAACAGGAGCAACCCTCTGATGTCGGCGGCCATCAGGAGGACCAGGACCGCGCTTCCAACCGATGCGATCGCCATGGACGCGCGCCTCGCGTAGCTACCCCTGTCGAGCAGCGGGCTTAGGGCCGGCGCAACGACGGCGAACGGCGTGATCGTCAGCAGAAGGTAGAGCACGACCTTGCCTTTGGCGGCCTCCGGAGAGATCGTGAAGAACAGGGTCCCCGCAAGCGAGATGGTCACCATCGTCGTGCCCACCGAGAAGACGGTGTGGACGAGCGCGAGCCTGCCAAAGGGCTGGGACTGGTCGAAAAGATCGTGGACGGCACTGCGGACGAGCCGGGTGAAGCGAGCCCAACGCGCGGAGCTGTCCACGTCGCCATGGTACGTGTCGGCTCATCGGTTCGAGACGCCGCTACGATGCGCCCACACCGAACTAGGAGGTCACCAGTGGGAGTTCGTGCCTACGTGCTGATCCAGACAGAAGTTGGCAAGGCGGCTACGGTCGCAACGAAGGTGGCGGAGATCCCCGGGGTCGCGCGCGCAGAGGACGTGACCGGCCCCTACGACGTCATAGTTCAGGCCGAAGCCGACACGGTCGACGAACTGGGCAAGATAGTCGTCAGCCGGGTGCAGCTCATCGAGGGCATCACGCGCACATTGACCTGCCCGGTGGTCAACCTCTGATCAGACCGTAGTCAGACCGGCGCCCGGCGCCC
>PMZN01000106.1:0-6328 GCA_003170375.1 Acidimicrobiaceae bacterium
CGCTCTGATGCGCCAAGCGTCGCTGTGAGCGGGGCGGGTGTGCCGGAAAGGCATTGTTTTGCTGGACGCGAGGTCCTTGTCGTCGCCGATGGTCCCGCCGCGCGCGAGGTACTGCTCGAGACCTGGCAACGGGGCCGAGAATCGGGGCAGCGGCCGCTCGTGGTGGCGAGCGACGACGCGGTCGTCGCTTCGTTGCGTTCCTCGGTCCGGGACGCCGGCGGCTCGCCCGACGAGGTTGTCGAGGCGCGTCGGCTGGCAGGCCGGCTGGCAGGGTGGCGCGCAGGGCCGGGCCCGTGTGGCCAGCTCGTTGTGTTGGGCGCACTGCCGAACGGTGTCGCGGCCGTCGCGCCCACCGAATGTGTCCACGTGGCGATCGTTTCGCCACAGTGCTCGGCGGGTGAACGGCTCGGGCGAGCAGCAGAGGTCGCCCGGCCGCGGCACCTCGTCTCGGAGCTCGGGGCGACCCGGTCGGGCGGTTCGGATCGCTCGGCGTGGCGCGCCGGAGCGACGGCGATCGAGGCCTTCCGCCTCCGCTGGTCGATCGACGACCACGAGCATGCCGTTGGGGATCGAAGCACGCTGCGATCCCTAGGGCTTGCCGCGGCCGCCGACCTCGCAGAGACGAGGCTCAAGCTCCGCAACGCCATCCGGACGATCGAACTGGCGGTGCCGCGGCGTGGCCGCACGCTGGAAGCGCCGGGCCGGTCTCGCTGAGAGGCGCCGCCCAGGCCGGCGCGGGCCGGGGAACTGCTCTGGTCTCGGGCGAGTGGGACCGAGGGGGAACGGCTCAGTGCAAGCCGACCGTCCGGTCGCGACCTGAGGTGACCGCTCGGACCGGAGTAGCGGATATGACCGCCCCGTGCCGCTCCAGAACGCGCGCGCGACCGTCTATGACGGCCTCGCGCCAAGGTGAGCTCGAGTACCAGGGCGTCATCTGCAGGAAACCGGGCTCCGCGCCCTCGATGCCGAGCACGCATCCCCGATGTCCCCGGGCGATGGCGTCGACAGGAAGGATGTGGTCCTTGCGCATCGACACGGTCCGGGTCGTGCCCCGCGCGAAGCCGCCGAGCCCGGTGCGGCGCGGCCCGCGGGTGATCGAGGTGGTGGGCACCTCGTGCTCGCCTGCGAGGAGGGAGACTGCCTCGAGGGTCCGGGTGTCGCCGATGCCGGGAAACACGAGCTTGGTCCCGAACAGCGACAGGAATCCGTCCGCCTCTCGTTCCCACCGTGCCCTGGCCTGTGCAAGGTCCTGCAGGCAGGCCAACGTCACGACACCTTGACTGCCACCCTCCGCAACGAGCGTCGGGAGGTCGTGGAGGGGCGCGATGTTCGCCAACTCGTCCAGCACGAGAAGAAGCGGGGGCCCTGAAGATGCCCGAGACCCTCCCGTCCAGCCATTGCCTGCATCGCCGGACCCGGCCACGGTCGCGGCAAGCGAGCACTGATAGGTGGCCGACCGCACCTCGCGGAGCAGTCCTGCGACAAGGGGGGCAGCGTGTCGTTGATGCTCGCTGCCGGCGCAGACGTACAGTGTCGCCCGGCTGCCTACGAGCTCGGCTGCATCGAGGATCCGGCCTTGTGCCGAGGCGAGAGCGGCATCGGTCCGATAACCGGCGAGCACGCCCGAAGCCGTGGACCAGATCCCGCTCTGTTCACGCCCTTCGGTGGCGCCGATGCCGTCCAGGAGATCGAGTGCCCGATCGGCCCCGTGACGCGCGAGCGAGGCCCGCGCCTCGTCGGGATCGTGCCGGTTGACGGCGGCCAGCACGTCGCGGACCGGCCGTTGCTCGAGCGCTCCGGCATGGAACACGGCGGCGAGGAGAGCCCCTGCTCGTTCGCTCCAGTGCGAGGCTTCGCCACGATCGGTGCCTGGGCGCGCGGCTCGCACCATGGACTCGGCGACGAGGACCGCACCGTCCCAGGTGCTCGCCAGGGTGAGTGGTGACCAGCCCACCGGTTCTACCCCTGGCGGACAAGGTACCGAGCCGCTGGGGTCGAAGAGCAGGACAGGGCCGACGCGGGACCGGCTCGCCCAGGTCGAGGCGAGGACGTCGGCCTTGGTGGAGGCTGCGATCACCGGTCCGCAAGCCGCGAGAACGTTCGGGACTACTACGGCGGCCGTCTTCCCCGAACGTGGTGGACCCAACAAGAGCACGCCGTCCTGCGGGCGGGCGAACACCGGGGCGCTCCGGGGCCCGAGCGAGGACCCGAGATAGATGCCGTGGCCGTACAGCTCAGATGTCGCGAGCACCAAAGCTTGGGGATCAACGGGCAGACCGGTCACCTCTGAGTCGTAGCCGGGGCGCTTACCAACCGACATCATGGTGGCCGAGCACGTCGCAGAGAGCGAGAGGGTCTTGACACTCGGTCCGCTCTGTTCTGGCAACGAGCAGGCACAACAAGACGGCTTGCGCTCCTGGCAGGGGTGAGGCGGCGCAATGGGAGGATTCGGGAAAATTCGGCTGCGCGAGGGCTCGGCGCGAACGGGAACAGGGAAATTCCACGATTTCGAGGGTCGCCCGAGCGCCGAGAGGAACGGGAGCGCTCTCCGGTTTGGCGGCCCCACAACCGCTGTCAAATCACGATGTGGGACGGAAACCCCTTGTATTTCCTGGACTAAATCGATCCCGTCGACGCCGGTCGCTCGGCATCTCGGTCCGGAACAGGCCGTAGAATAAAGGAGTCGCGGGCCCGCGTTCGGAGAATGCTTGATTTCCGCGGGAAAATCACCTTGTATTGCGGAAGGTCGGACAATATGCCAGGAGGCGAAATTGAACAGGACAGAACTCGTCGGCGAGGTCAGTGAGCTCGTAGGGCTGACGAAGAATCAAGCGGAAAAAGGACTGGAGGCTTTCGAGTACGTCGTCAAGTCGGCACTGCGCCGCAACGAGACAGTTCGGATCACGGGCTTTGGAACCTTCAAGGTCCGTGACCGTGCAGCGCGGCGTGGCCGCAACCCGCAGACTGGAGCTCCCGTGAAGATCAAGGCATCCAAGGGCATTGGTTTCGCAGCTGGTGCTGGGCTGAAGGCGGACTTGAACTCGCGTACCGCGTTGAAGAAGCCGGCAGCCGTGGCGGCCGCAGCCGCTGCTCCGGCTCACAAGGCGGCTCCAGTCAAGGCTGCGGCGCCGGCAAGGAAGGCTGTGCCGGTTCGCAAAGCCGTTCCGGCAAAGAAGGCGCCTGCTGTGAAGGCACCGGTCAAGAAGGCGCCTGCGAAGAAGGCACCGGTCAAGAAGGCACCTGCGAAGAAGGCCCCGGCTAAGAAGGCCCCGGCCAAGAGGGCTGCTCGTTAGGAAGCTCGAAGGCCTTTAACAAGGCAGCTATCGACGAGGCCTCGCGGCGCGTTCGTGCCGCGAGGCCTCGTCGCGTCCATTCTGAGGGGCAATGCGCCTTCCGATCAGGAGAGCAAGACGATGTGCCGGCCATGACGCAGCTGGAAGGCCTGCCGGGGCGTCCTCAGAGATCGTCGATGCGCTTGAAGGCTTCGGCCGCGGCGAAGCCGCCCTTACGCCCGTTCTCGGCGAGCCGGTCGATGACACGGCGCTTGAACTCGAGGACCTCGGGGTGTTCGCCGTCCTCGACGGCATTTGCTTCAGCGATGCCCATCGTCGAGCGCAACTGGCTCCGGTGCTCCAAGAGCGCCGCGAGCTTCGCGTCGACAAACTGCGTCACGTCCTCGAGATGATCGGGCTCGTCCGCTTCGAACAACAGCACGGTCTTCGGCCGGTGGGGCAAGGCGTCGAGCTCCGGGAAGAAGAGGGGGTCTCGCGCGGCGACGATCCCGTCGGTCACGAGGAAGCCGGCATTTCGGTGGTCCGGATGCAGGCGGTAGCGCTTCCACGGATCGTGACCGAGAACGACGTCCGGCCGGATCTTGCGAATGCACGCCGCGACCTCGAAACGCTGGCGGAGCCCCGACTCGAGCTCGCCGTCGGGCCAGCCGAGGAAGATCACCTCGCCCTTGCCTCCGAGCGCCATTGACGCGGCCCGCTGTTCGCTGCGCCGTGTGACGACGAGCTCGGCCGGGTCGTGCGCAGGGTCCCAAGTCCCCTTGGACCCGTCGGTGCAGACGAGGTGGAAGATCTCGCAGCCGTTGGCAGCCCACTTGGCGAGCGTGCCTCCACAGCCGAATTCGACGTCGTCAGGGTGCGCGGCGATAGCGAGAGCTCGGTTGGGGATCGGCAAGTTGGATTCCATGGGCTCAGGTTGTCACCTTGAGGAGCTCCAAGTCCTCGGGAAGATCGATGTCGAGCGCGAGCCGGCGGTCGTAGACGATCTGGCAAGGCAGGCCGAGCCGAGCCGCTTCTGTGCGATGGCGCTCGAAGCTTCCCGCCCCATACGCAAAACAGAAGCCCGCGCCGGTGGGCACTACCGCCACGTTGGTCCCGTCACGGCGGCGATCAGGCACGAGCGTCACCGTGCCGGCCTCGCCGAGAGCCGCCAGCCCGGCGGCGAAGGGAAGGTCCGCATGGGCAACGCACGCCAGCTCGACGCCTTCGCCGGCTAGCTGGCTGACACCTGCCATGACCGCCGCCGACAAGCCAAGGCCCGGTGTCCATGCCACGCGGGCACCGTGCTCGGCCGCCCATGTTGCGACCTCCTCGTCGTCGCACACCACGAGGACAGGAAGGGGAGCGGCAGCAGCGATCACCCGCGAAGCCAATCCGCGGGCGAGCGCCTCGCGGGCGCGAGCATCGAGCACTGTTGCGAGTCGCAGCTTCGCGGCACGAAACGACTTCACGGGGACAAGAACGGCTTGTACACGGGCGAGTCTAAGGCCCGTCGGACAGCCTCACCGTTGCGATTCGGTAGGGCCCGAGCTCGAAGGACCCTTCGAAACCGGCGATGTAGCGACCGCGCAAGTCGACGAGCTGCCCGCGAGGCGATGCCCCCGGCACGAAGGGCTCGCCGCCGTCTGCAGCACTCCTAGTGACAACGACTTCGGTCCGGGTGCCGCTCGGGTTGAACACCCTGATCTCGAGCGCGCCGCCGGCGACACGCCGGACAGCGCTCACCTCCGCGCCGGTCACCGAGAGCATCGAGGCTTCGAGTGGAAGTCTGCCCCCGCCCAGGCTTGAAACGACCGGCAGGTCACCGAAAGCGTCGTCGGCGAGTGCGTAACCGTCCTCGACGCCGACGGCCACGGCGTATCGCATCGTGTGAGGCCCCTGTAGCTGCGGACCCTCGAGATGATCGACCGGGCCGGCCGGCAGGGGGCGGTTCAGCATCGTGAGGCGGGAAAGCATTCCGGTCGCCCTGAGCAATGTCAGCGCCAAGCCGTGCGCCTGCAAAGCGCCGCCCTCGCCGGCCTCGGCGAGATCGACGAGCTCGTACTCGCACAGCCCCTCGTGACAGACGGTCAGTCCGCCGGCGCGCACGAAGCGCCGGGAGGGATAGGTCGCAAGAGCCCGCTCGCTCGGGCCGCCTTCGGCGACGAGGCCGCGCTCCACCACCGCGAAGGCACATTCGGCGCTCGAGTGGTCGGCCGGCTCGGGGAGCGGGAACCACGCCCGGAGCCGGTGGTCCCGGCAGACGTTGTCGAACCTCGTCGTGACCCGGACGACTGCCTCGCCGGCCCGGACGTCGATCAGGGAGCTGACGACGACGTCTTGCTCGCCGGTCCGGGCCCGTCGGCCTTCGTCGATCCTCTCGGGCCAGCGGTACATCCGTTCGACCACGGCAACTGCTCGGACGGGACCGGATTCGATCAGCGACAAAGTGGCCCACACAGGCGTGTCGACGACAAGGTCGTGCTCGGGAGGCGAGTAGTTGTAGGTGTCGCCGAAATCTCCGGAGTCGACGAGGCGGTTGAAGCCTGGCACGCCGTTGACATCAAAGGTGCCGTCGGTCGGCGAGAGCGTCACGGCCACGAGCGAGTTGGCGAGCACGAGCCGGCCGTCGGCCTCTTCGGTGGCGGCGACCGGGTCAGTAAGCGGCAGGGGTTGCCAGGCCTTCCAACCGAAGCTGGGGACGTCCTCCACGCGAGCCAGCACTCGCCGGGACGACGCCTGGTCGAGCTTCACCCTGACCTGAGCGTCGGGCCGGAGAGCGAACCGGGCGAGCAGGTCGTTCTTTATCTGTTCGACTTGCAGATCGTTCGTGCGCTCCGGGCGGACACGGACGACGACGTCGATGCCCGTGTCGTCCTCCTCGACGTCGACCCCGGCGAGGTAGGCACCCTCGCCAAGCTGGTCCTGTCCGCCGAACTGGGACAGGACACTGCTCACCTCGGTCGTCGTCAGCACGAGGTCGGCCGCGAGCCCGAACCGCTCGTCGAGGATCTGCGCGCCCTCGATGGGCCCTTGCCCGCCGATGACCAGCTCGACGA
>PMZN01000106.1:6365-9953 GCA_003170375.1 Acidimicrobiaceae bacterium
CGACCTCGTCGTGCGAGCAGGCGCAGATCGAGTCGTGAGCCGAGTTCCGCACGAGCTCGCGCCATGCGATCCGGAGCATCACCTCGGGGTACCGGTCCGGTGCCATGAGCAGAGCCGCGAGCGGTTCTGCGAGCCGCTCAAGGGCTCGTTCAGCGCGGGCGGCGGCCTGCTTGACGTCCACACGGTTCGACGCGACGCCCATCAGCACATTCGCCCGGGCGCCCGAGCGGAGCTCGCCCTGCCAGCTCGGCAGACCGGAGCGAGGAGCGCCGGCGAGTGCGTCGGGCAGCGATGAGATCACTATCTCGAAACGGTCCTGGATGGCGTTGGCCTCTGCCACGACCCGGCCGAGCCACGGCTGAGGCTCTTGATGATCCCCCCCGTTCGGGAACAGGATCGCGGCGTCAGGCCCGATCAGGAAGCCCGAGTTCTCCTGCTCGAAAGCTTCGAGACGCCGCACGAGCGCCTTTGCGTCGTCGCCCAGAGAGGCACCCGTCGAGTAGCCGCCTGGAAGGTACTCGGCCCTCACCACCGAGCCGTCGGGCGAAGCCCACCAAAAGGCCGTCTTGTCGACGACCGACGGCACCCCGCGCCACACGACGGCGTCGGCAAAGCCGGCCTCGCGCAGCAACTGGGGCATCTGGCCCACATGGCCGAACATGTCGGGGAGGTAGCCGACTTCCATGGCCCCCCCGAACTCCGCTGCGCGCTCGAGCCCNNGAGGCCGCGAGACGCCGAAGGCGGCCCTCGTTGCCGGGGCGAGCCTCGAGGTAGTCGTCCACGGCCGCCATCTGGCCGTCGAAGAGATAACGCGCATACGACGGGTCGGACTCCATGAGCTCGAGCAGCTTGTCCACGAGGTCGACCAGACGCAGCTGGAAGGTCCGGAACGGCGAGTACCACTCGCGGTCCCAGTGCGTGTGAGGCACGACGTTGACTCTGCGACGGGCTGAGCTAGGGCGGTCGCCATCGGGTGACGCCCCGCGATCGGCGTTCCTGGCAGCCATGTCGTGCAGGCTACGCCTCGGAAACCTTGCCGCAGGGGCCGGTGTCGTAGCCGGCGATCGCTGCCAGCTGGGCGGGGAGCTCACTGCCGGCGAGAACGTCCAGAAGGGCGCGGATCTCCTGGGTGCCGAGCAGCGAGCGCGGGATGTGGAGCTCGCAGATCTCCTCCTGCCATGGCAGGAAACCAAGCCCGTACGCCAACGCGGCCGGCTCACTTGCGACCCCGATGTCGCCCAGGCCGGCTGCGATCGAGGACGCTACGAGCAGGTGGGCGCCACAAGCGGTGTCATAGCCGGGGAGTGCGGTCGGCTTTGCGCCGAGCTTGCCGAGCGCCTCGTCGAGCAGCCTGCGGGCTTCCGAGCCCGGCTCCCGGTTGACGAGACGAAGACCCAGCTCGAGCGCGTCTTCTAGGGAGCGCACCGATCTGGCGTGCTCGGACGAGAGGACGAGGCCTTCGCGCCACGCGGCGAAACCGACGACCTCGTGTTCTTCCGGGCGCCGCGGCTGTTCTGAGGCACGCCTGTGGACGGCTGCTGCGTGCACCGTGCCGGCCTCGAGCAGCCGGTGCCCGGCCGTGTTGTTGCACGCCCACCACACGAGGCTGGTGGGCGGGCGGTGGCGTTCGAGGGGCCCGGCCAAGAGGGCGAGTGCAGGGTCGCAGCCGGCGATCGCGACACTCGGGCGCAAAGTGGCAATTGGCTGCGTGGCGATGATCGAACCAGCTGCCTCGGCCCGCGTGCTGGTCGCGTGCGCAAGAGCGGGCCGAAAGCCCGGGACGAAGCCGAAGTCCCCGACGAGAGGAAACGCGACCGGAGCACCGTCGATCTCCGACAGCAACAGCCGCGCCGATGCGAGCGCCGGAGCGGCGAGCCGTGCGTCGAGGGCTGGGAGCTCGGGCGCCGCGCCGAAGAGGTCCTCGACGCTGGTTCCGAGCGCAGCGGCGAGTGCGAACGCGACCTCGAGCGAGGGCGACCAGCGGCCCGACTCGATCCCTGAGATCGACTGGCGAGTAACGCCGGCCATGTCGGCGAGCGCGCCCTGGGACAAGCCCCGTGCGAGACGTGCAAGCCGGAAGCGGTCGTCGACCCTGTGGTTGCCGGTCGTCATCAGTCCATATTCGTATCAGGGCGCGACGACCGGTGGGTCGAGGGCCGTGAGGGTGCACTCGGTGCCGGCGCCCGGTGGCTGGTCGACATGGATGGTGAACCGCCCCCCGGAGCGCTCGGCCACAGTGCATTCGTAGCGCGGCCCGAAGGGGCGCGTCGACAGCATGGTCCCGATGAGGACGATGCCGCGCTCTGGCACAGCGTCGAGCACGATCCGATCCGGATGGATCGCGAACCACCTGTTCGGCGCCGAAGGGGCCGGGACGAAGCCGCCATAGCCGACCAGCTCCGCCACGCGTCGGCTGAGGGGGGAGAGGACCACTTCGTGCGCCCCGCCCAGTTGCAGCAGCCGTCCGCCGTCGATGATCCCGAGCTGATCGCCGAAGGCCTGCGCCTCGGTGAGGTCGTGGGTGACGAGGATGCCGGCCGCGTCGCGCTCGAGGGACATCTCGATNNAGCAGTACCCGGAACGGACTCGCGAGCGCCCTCCCGAGCGCCACGCGCTGGCGTTGGCCACCGGACAAAGCGGCGCCGCGCGCCCGGGCGAGTGCGGTGAGCCCGAGGCGTTCCAGCAGCTCCGCGACACGGCCTCGGGCGGGGGAGCGGCGGATCCCGTAGGTCACGTTCTGCTCGACTGTGAGGTGCGGGAACAGCGTCGTCGGTTGGCGCACGAGGGCGACCTGCCTGTCGCGAGCCTCCAGCGCGGCCTCGCCTTTGGCCTTGCCGGCGACGAGCTTGCCGTCGATGCGGACATTGCCGCGACTCAGGCGGGTGAGGCCTGCGATCGACTCAAGGATCGTCGTCTTTCCCGCACCCGAGGTGCCGAAGATCGCTAGGCGCTCGCCGGCTTCGAGCCCGAAGCCGGCCTGGACCGTGACCTGTCTGCGTTCCACCTCCAGGTCGACTTCGAGCAGTGATGCGGGCGTGGCGTTCACGGTGCCTCGGTCCCGGCGACACGCGAGCGCGTCCGCGCGCTCCACAGATAGGCGAGGACCGGGAGGGGGAGCGCCGCGACGACGAGCAGCAGCGCGAAGGGAAGCGCACCGGAGAGGCTGAACTCCTGGAAGGCGATGAAGATCTGGTTCGGAAGCCCACGGGGGTAATAGGCGATGATGACGACGGCCCCGAAAGCGCCCATGGCGCGCGCCCAAGCGGTCGCAAGGCCGGTCGCGAGCCCCGGAGCCGCGAGGGGAAGGGTGATACGGCGGAAGGCTTGCAACGGGCGGTCACCGAGCAAAGTAGCGTCCTGTTCGATGCGGGGGTCGACCGACGCGAAGGCGGCGTGGGCACCGAGCACATAGAAGGGCGCAGCCTCGTAGAACTCGGCGACGATGAGCGCGAAGAACGTGTTCACTCCCGTCAGGTGGATATCGGCCAGGAGATTGCCCAGCGTTCCCTCCGGGCCGATGAGGAAGATGAGCAGCAGCCCGATCACGAGCGGCGGCATCATGAGCGGGAGGAGGATGCCGAGCTCGAC
>PMZN01000129.1:0-3310 GCA_003170375.1 Acidimicrobiaceae bacterium
GGCGCGGTCGTCTCTCCGTCGAGCACGACACCCTGCCTGAGGCTACGGAGCGCTCCCGGTCCCGGGACCCCCCGGAGCTCGGCGAGGTACTCCTTTTCGATACCGAAACTAGGGTGCGCGAGCAGTTGCGCGAGAGTGCCGTCGTTGGTCAATACGAGAAGGCCCTCGGTCTGGCGGTCGAGGCGTCCGACCGAAAAGACGCGGGGCGTCGCAGGCACGAGCTCGAGCACGCTGGGCCGCCCCTGTGGGTCGTCCGCGGTCGTCACGACCCCGGCAGGCTTGTTCAGCAGGTAGTACACCAGGCCGGGCAGGACGCCCACCGGTGCCCTGTCGACCGCCACGAGGTCCGTTGCGACATCGACGCGCCGACCGAGGACGGCGACCTCGCCGTTTACAGTGACGCGCCCCTCGGCGATCAGCTCCTCGCAGGTCCGCCGGCTGCCGTAACCGACGCGGGCGAGCACCTTCTGGAGACGCTCGCCCTCGGCATCACTCACTCGCCCGGCTCGGAGCGCAGCACGTTCTCGAGCATCTCCACAGTCGAAGCCGGCGGGACGAAGGCCACGAGCGGAGGCAGGTCCTCGATCGAATCGAGGCCCAGACGCTCCAGGAACATCGAGGTCGTCCCGAACAAGATGGGCTGTCCGGGCCCCTCATCGCGTCCAACCGCTTGCACGTAGCCCCTCGCGACCAGCATCCGCATCACGCTCTCGACGTTGACGCCACGGATGGCCGAGACCTGCGACCGGGAGATCGGCTGCTTGTAGGCCACGACTGCCAGTGTCTCGAGGGCTGCAGGCGACAGCTTCTGAGGACCGCCGTCGAGCACGAAACGTTCCACGTAGGCCGCGTAGGTCTCACTGCTCTGGAACCGGTACCCACCGGCAACCCTCGCCAGGGCAAAGCCGCGGCCGTCGGCCTCGTAGCCGGCTGCGAGCTCGCGGCACAGCTGCTCCACCCGCTCCACCGGGAGCTCGAGAAGCTCGGCCAACAGTCCAGGCGGCACGGGCTCAGTCGCGACGGTGAGCACGGCCTCTATGGCCGCGGACTCGGCCCGGCCTTCGGCGCGTCCCTCAGCCCGATCCCCGGCGGAACCCTCGGGCGTCAAGCCAGGCTCGGGAGCGCTCATCCCCGATAGTCGAGATCCGCGAGCGATACGGAGGCCGGTTGACGCCAACCGAGTCCCCCGATCGCGTCCCGGCCTTGCCCGTCCTCCGGCGTGGCCTCGAAGAGCCCGCCTGTCCACAGCACCCGTAGCTCGCCGAAGGTCGCTGCCTGCTCGAGCTCGACAAGGCCTTGCTTGTACAGCTCGAGAAGACCGAGGAAATGAACGACCACTTCCATCCGGGTGCGCGCAGCTGAGGTCAGCGCCCGGAAACTGGTCGGCGAGGATCCGGGCAACGAGGCGCACAGCGTTTCCACGACTTCGGCCACGGTGACCTCGTCGACGAGGACATGGTCGACTTCGACGTGAGGCGTTGGCCGGGGCTGAAGCGCGCGCAGAGCCGCTGCGCGAACGTCCCCGGCGCTCAGATAAGCGAGCAGGTCCGGCTGGAGGCCCTCGAAACGCTCGTCAAGGCCAGCGAGCCGAGGCCACGACTTCGAAGCGGCCAGTTCGGCACTGGCGAGTTGTGCTCCCGCGGCGGAGAAGGTCGTGCACTCGACCAGGCGCGCCAGAAGGTAGTCGCGCTCCTCCAACAGGGCCAGACCCTCCTCGTCGGGCTCATCGCGACCGGGCAGCAGCCTGCGGCACTTCAGCTCGACGAGGGTCGCGGCAATGACCAGGAACTCGGTGGCGACTTCGAGGTCGAGCCGCTGCATCGCCTCGACCTCGGCAAGGAACCCGTCCACGATGTCGGCCAGGGCCACCTCATACAGATCGACCCGCTGCTCGGTGATCAGCCGCAGCAACAGGTCGAAGGGCCCCTCGAAGATGTCGGTGTGGACCTTGTACCCCACACGGGCGAGGTTACCGGCCGCGCGCTCCGGACGGTCGGATACCCGATGACCAAGGAATTCCCGGCCTTGAGGCGCCGCCAAGTATCCTGCACGCGATGGAACGGGTGTTCTCTGGGGTGCAATCGTCCGGCGCGCCGCATGTCGGCAACTACTTCGGCGCGTTCCGCCAGTGGGTCGCGGACCAGCACACCGCCGACTCGGTTTTCTGCGTCGTCGATCTGCACGCGCTCACCGTCGAGACCGATCCCGCTCAGGTCCGGGGCCGCACGCTCGAGACGGCCTCGTGGCTCTTCGCGAGCGGGCTCGACCCCGACGTCTGCATCGTCTTCGCCCAGAGCCATGTCCACGAGCACACCGGCTTGAGCTGGCTGCTGGAGTGCACCGCAACTTTCGGCGAGCTTCGCCGCATGACCCAGTTCAAGGAGAAGAGCAAAGGCAACGAGTCGGTGAGCGCGGGCCTGTTCACCTATCCGGTGCTCATGGCCGCCGACATCCTCCTCTACGACACGAACAAGGTGCCGGTCGGAGACGACCAGCGTCAACATCTCGAGCTCGCCCGTGATCTTGCGATCCGCTTCAACGGCCGCTACGGCGAGACCTTCGTCGTCCCCGAGGCAGTCGTGCCCACGCTCGCCGCGAGGGTGATGGACCTCCAGCACCCCGAACGCAAGATGTCGAAGTCCGTGACGTCACCGCTCGGGACCATCGACCTGCTCGACGAGCCGGACGCGATCGTCCAGAAGATCCGCAAGGCCGTCACCGACACCGACGGCGAAGTGCGCTACGACCCCGAGCACAAGCCCGGGCTGTCCAATCTCATAGAGCTCTTCGCGGCCGCGTCCCGGCGCTCGATCGAGGACGTCACCGCTTCCTACGACCGTTACGGCCCTTTGAAGGCTGACCTCGCCGAAACGCTCGTCGAGGTGCTCAACCCGGTCCGAAAGCGCTATGTCGAGATCACCGCGGATCCAGGCGAGGTCCCTCGCCTGCTCGAAAAGGGAGCCGCCAAGGCGAGTGCGATCGCCTCGAAGACTCTCCTCCGGGCCCGCCGGGCGATCGGGCTCCTGGCGCCATAGCGGCCGCTACCGGGCCTCATAGCGGGCCGGGGGTGACCATGGGCCGCCCGCGCCATGGCGAGCCCGTGGGCTCAAAAGACCAGGTTCAGATACCAGTTCTCGACGTCACCGAGGATTCGCGACAGCAGGTTCTGGTCCAGGAAGACCACCAGGAGCACGACCACCATGAATCCCATCCGCATCCGGTAATAGGACGGCAGCGCCGAGACCGGCAGGAGCCGCTCGACGAGCGCGGAGCCGTCGAGCGGCGGGATCGGGAGCAAGTTGAACGCCGC
>PMZN01000129.1:3318-5023 GCA_003170375.1 Acidimicrobiaceae bacterium
CCACACATGGAGCAGCTCGTGAAGGCCGAGGCCCGCGATCGCCGCCAGGATGATGTTGGTGGCCGGGCCGGCAAACGACACGAGCACCGAGTCGTTACGGGGATGACGAAGGCGGTTGATGGCCACGGGAACAGGCTTGGCCCAGCCGAAGACGGGCGCGCCGGTCAGCGCCAGGACCACCGGCACCACGATCGAGCCGAACGGATCGATGTGCTTGACCGGATTGAGCGTGAGCCGGCCCGCACGCTTGGCTGTGTCGTCACCGCACCAGAGAGCCACCACGCCGTGGCTCACTTCGTGGAGCATCACGGCGGGGACGAACACGACGAGGAAGATCAGTGTCTGCTCGTTCAACACGTGGTGGCGGAGCGCGAGCACGGCGACACCGACCACCACCGCGGCAATGACGATGTAGGTAGGCAACCGCTGGTTGGACTTGAGAGAGCGCCACCGCGCTCCGGTGCTCAACGTCGAACCGAGGCGCACTCGATGCAGAAAGCGGTTGCCGGCTGGGCCTCGAGACGCGCCGAGGAGATCGGCTTGCCGCAGCGCGCGCAGATGCCGTAGGTACCCAGCTCGATCTTGCGCAGCGCCGCCTCCACGTGCTCGAGCGACTCCTGGAGCTGAGCGGCCAACGCCTCGGCCTCGCCGCGCTCGGCTGTGACCTGCGANNTGCAGTTGGCGCACCAGGGATCCGCGCTCCTCCTCGAGGCGGGCGCGGTAGTCGACACCAGCTGTTTCGTTCGCCACGGCGCAACACTAGCCCCACCGCGACCCGGCGCGGCCTGCAAAGCGTCACCTGGGACGTGGACGGACCGGAGAGGCGGCGCTGCGCCGGGTGCGCCGGCACGTCTGAGCGTGTCTCCGAGGCTCAGCGGCGCCCCGCCGGGCCTGGAGCGGCTCTGCCCGCCTGGGTCACAAGTGCCCGGGGATGAGCCTGTTCGTAGACGCGCCGCAGTAGCTCAGGCGAGACCTTCGTGTAGACCTGTGTCGTCGTGATGGTCGCGTGCCCGAGCAGCTCCTGCACGACGCGTATGTCCGCGCCGTGCTCGAGCAGGTGTGTGGCACATGAGTGCCGGAGCACATGAGGCGACACCCGGTCCTCGAGCTTCACCTTCTTGGCGGCGGTCCTGACGACCTGCCACACCGCCTGGCGTGACATCCGCCTGCCACGCGTCGAGATGAAGACCGCTTCCGCGTCGACCCGCCGCGCCCAGCGCGCCGGGGCCATGGCGTCCCGCCCCGACGAGCCCAGCCAGGCCTCCAGCGCCCAAACCGCGTGCCTCCCGATCGGGACCAGGCGCTCTTTCGATCCCTTCCCGTAAGCGACTGCCAAGCCCCGGCCGGTGTCGAGGTCGCCGAGTCGAAGCCCGGCAAGCTCCGAGATTCGCATCCCGGTCGCATACAGGGTCTCCAAGATCGCCCGGTCGCGCCGGGCACGTGGGTCCTCACCGATGACTGCCGAAAGCAGGAGCTCGACTTCTGGCTCGGAGAGCGCTTTCGGGATGGCTTGGGGGATCCGCGGCGTCGAGACGCCCTCGGTCGGATCGACCGTCGCCCCACGCTCGTCGACGCAGAAACGATGCAGGCCTCGAACAGCTGCGAGCGCCCGCGCGGTCGAGCTCGCTCGCCGTGTTTCGCTGAGGAGCGCCACGTAAGCCTCGATCAGGCCGACGTCTGCTTCCAACAGCGTCACGCCGCGCTC
>PMZN01000129.1:5058-9914 GCA_003170375.1 Acidimicrobiaceae bacterium
CCGACGATCGTCTTCGCATCCGCGATATCGCCGGTCGCGATGAGCTCGTCGACCGAGGAAAGCGAGATTCGCTCGACGACGAGATGCTCCTCCTCGATGCCGTCAGCATTGCGGGCCCCGACCTCGAGGCCCTCCGCAAGAAAGCAAGTCGTCAGCTCGTCACAGTAACCAGGCGAATTCAAGAAGTGACCGAGCTCGGTCAGCCGCTCCGCCTTGGCTCCGACCTCCTCGGCGAGCTCGCGCGCCGCGCACAACTCAGGCGGCTCACCGGGGACGTCAAGCTTTCCCGCGGGCAGCTCGAGCAGCGCTTGGTCGACCGGTCCGCGGTACTGGCGGACAAGCAACACGTGCTCACGATCGCTCTCGAGCGGCACGACACACACGGCTCCGAAGGTCCGCACGATCTCGCGCTCGAAGGTGAAACCGTCAGGGCCGACGAAAGTGCCTACAACTACTCGAAGGCGTTCGCCCGAGTATCGCGATCGCTCACCGATCTGGCGAAAAGCGGCACGATCTCCCAACGAGGCCGCCGCGGCTCTTGTCAGCTCGGTGGGGGGTACTTGCGCGTCGAGCTCAGGAGGGGACATTGTCTAGGTCGTACAGGCGAGGAGTGCGTTCGTGCGCCCGGTTGAGCGCCGCCCCGACCAGTGCGCGAAACAGTGGGTGGGGCCGATCCGGCCGGCTCTTGAACTCGGGATGGGCCTGGGTGGCAACCCAGAACGGGTGCCCGGGCAGCTCGATGAACTCCACCAGTCGATCATCCGGCGACGTGCCCGAGCACCTGAGCCCGCCCTCGATGAGACGGTCACGGTAACGGGGATTGACCTCGTAACGGTGCCGGTGCCGCTCGGAGACCACCTCGGATCCGTAGATGGCGGCCACCTGCGAGCCGGGCTGCAGCTGGGCCATGCAGGCCCCGAGCCTCATGGTGGCGCCCTTTTCTTCGACGCCCACCTGGTCGTCCATGAGGTCGATGACCGGATGCGGCGTCGTGGGGGCGAGCTCGCGGCTGTTGGCTCCTTCAAGGCCGACGACCGAGCGCGCGAACTCGACAACCATCATGTGCAGGCCGAGGCACAGACCAAGGCACGGTATGGCGTGCTCGCGCGCGTAGCCGGCCGCGGCGATCTTGCCCTCCAGGCCGCGCTCGCCGAAACCACCGGGGATCACGATCCCGTCGAGACCGTCCAGGCGGGCCGGGGCAAGCATGCCTGTCACCTCCTCGGCTTGGACCCAGTCGATCTCGACCTTCGCCCCGTGGTGGAAGCCTGCGTGCTTGAGCGCTTCGACGACCGACAGGTAAGCGTCGGGAAGGTTGACGTACTTCCCGATGACCCCGATACGAACCACCTCGGTGGCAGCACGCACCCGCTCGACGAGCTCCTCCCAGCTCGAGAGGTCGATCTGGCGATCCGCCTCGTCCAGGCGAAGGATCCTGCAGACGATGTCGTCAAGTCCTTCCTCGTGCAATGCGAGTGGTATCTCATAGATGTTCTCGGCATCGATCGCCGAGACGACCGCGTCCGTCGACACATCGCAGAGCAGGGAGATCTTGCGCTTGAGGTTCTCTGAGATCGGCTCGTGGCTGCGGCAGACGATCACGTCGGGCTGGATGCCACGCCCGCGCAGCTCGGTGACCGAATGCTGCGTCGGCTTGGTCTTCTGCTCCCCCGAAGGGAGCGAATGGGGCACGAGCGTCAAGTGCAGGTAGCAGACGTTGTCCCGCCCGACGTCGCGCCGGAACTGTCGGATGGCCTCGAGGAAAGGCACGATCTCGATGTCGCCGACGGTGCCACCGACCTCGACGATGACGACGTCGATGTTCTCGCGGCCGAGGCGCCGGATCCGCTCTTTGATCTCGTCGGTGATATGCGGAATGACCTGCACGGTCTTGCCGAGATAGTCGCCGCGGCGCTCCTTGGCTATCACCGACGAGTAGATCTGGCCTGTCGTGGCGTTCGAGTCCTTGTGGAGGTACTCGTCGATGAACCGTTCGTAGTGCCCGAGGTCGAGGTCGGTCTCACCCCCATCTTCGGTGACGAAGACCTCGCCGTGCTCGAACGGGTTCATCGTGCCGGGATCGACGTTGATGTAAGGGTCGAGCTTGCACATCGTGACGCGGAGGCCACGCGACTTGAGGAGTCGGCCGAGGGAGGAGGCCGTGAGCCCTTTCCCGAGCGAGCTCATCACGCCACCTGTCACGAACACGAACTTCGTCACGCTCTCCTCCCGGCCCGTATCACTCAAGGTTACCGGAGCTGCCGGGGGCGGTGCCGGACCTCGCGGCCATCGCCAACAGCTCTTTTGCATGCCGGCGAGCGGCCGCACTGTCCGGGTGGCCCGACAGCATCCTCGAGAGCTCGACAACCCGGTCCTCGCCGGTGACGGACCGAACCCGCGCCACGGTCCGGCCTTCTGCCTCGCTCTTGGACACGAGCACCTGCTGGTCGGCGAACGCGGCCACCTGCGCGAGATGCGTCACGACCAGCACCTGGTGGTCACGCCCGATGGCTGACAGCGCACGACCTACTGCCAGAGCGGCCTCGCCGCCCACGCCTGCGTCGACCTCGTCGAAAACCAGCGTCGGAGGCGCCGCGGACAGGACCAGGCGAGTTGCAAGCATCGCCCGGGCCAGCTCCCCGCCGGAGACCACCTTCGCGAAAGGCAGCGACGGTTCCCCGGGGTTCGCCCCGAGAAGGAACTCCACTTCTGACCCTGCCGGGTCGTCACCGATGCGAACCTCGAGGCGGGCGCCGCTCAGTGCGAGCTCGTGCAGATGAGCCTCGACCGCGGCAGCCAGCTTTGGCGCGGCTTGCCGCCGGCAGGTCCCGAGCCGCTCCTCCGCCTCCTGCAGCAGGCCAACCGCGGTGCGACGACGGGCCTCCAGGCCTTCGCGCGTCTCCTCCGCCGCTTCCAGGTCGGCCAGCTGTGCCTGGCTTGCCCGTTCGAACTCGAACACGTCGGCGAGGTTCGAGCCGTACTTGCGCCGGAGGTCCGCGAACAGCTGCAGGCGTCGGCGGACTGCCTCCAGGCGGTCGGGATCCTCTTCGAGCCGCTCGGCTCGCAGCCTCAGCTCTCGGGCCACGTCCTCGACGTCGGCCTGGGCTGCTCTGAGCGGCACAGCAAGCTCAGAGAGGGCTTCGTGAGCCGCCAGCCGGGATACCGCCGTCCCGAGCAGGTCCGTGGCCCCGAGGCCGGCATGGGCCTGGTAAGCGTCTGATCCCGCCAGAGCGTCGCGAGCTTCGGCCATCGCGATCCTGAGCGCCCCTATCTGCGCGAGCAACGACTCCTCGGCGGCGAGCTGCTCGTCCTCGTCGAGACCGGTGATCGCTGCCGCGGCGATCTCGTCCAGCTGGAAGCGGAGAAGACCGACGGTGCGGGCAAGCACCCGGGGATCTCCGCCGAGCTCGGTGAGGCGCGCATCGATCGCGGTGAGCTCCCGTCGTGCTTGCGCGACCTGCTCGAGGTCGGCTCCGGCAAACCTGTCGAGCGCGTCCCGTTGTGCGGCCTGGTGCAGCAACGACTGATGCACGTGCTGGCCGTGAAGGTCGACGAGACCGTCACCGATCTCGGACAGCAACGATGCCGGCGCCATCCGACCGTCCACGTAAGCGCGCGACCGCCCATCGACGGGAACCGCCCGCGACAGCACGACCTCTCGTTCGTCGGCGACAAAGCGCCCTTCGACGACCGCCTCGGAGGCACCTGCCCGCACGATGGCAGCATCGGCCCGACCTCCGAGCAGTAGTTCCAGCGCCTCGACGACGAGAGTCTTTCCGGCGCCGGTCTCGCCGGTGAGCGCTGTCATGCCGGGGCCGATCACGAGGTCGAGGTCTGCGATGACACCGAGGTCCCGCACTCGGAGCTCGACGAGCATCGCTGCGCTCAGCGGTCGGTCAAGCCGAAACGGTGCCGGAGCGCCGAATGGAAATCGCGCTCACCGAAGCTGATCAGCCTCGCCGGCTCCGCGGCAGCCCGGCACAGCACGCTGTCTCCCATGGCCAGCCGGATGATGCGCGCGCCGTCGATGACCGCGGCGGCGGCCCGGTCGTCGACGACCGTGAGCCGGACAGACTCCCCAGGCTCGAGCACGAGGGACCGGTCGAACGGCATATGCGGCGACACCGGCGTCAACACCATGGCCCGCAGCCGCGGGGACACGACGGGGCCCCGTGCGGACAGGTTGTACGCCGTCGAGCCGGTTGGCGTGGAGACGAGTATCCCGTCAGCGACGTAGGTGAGAAACGGGCGACCGGCGATCTCAACAGCCACTCGGATCGTGTGCCCGGGTCCGGTCTTCTCGACGATCGCGTCGTTGAGCGCCATGAACCGACCCTCGACGCTCCCGGTGAGCTCCACCTCGAGGGCCATGCGCTCCTCGACAAGATAGTCACCTGCCAGCATCCTCTCGAAGGCTTGCTCGATGCCGGCCGGTTCGACCGCGGTGAGATAACCCATGCGGCCCAGGTTCACGCCCAGCACTGGTACCCGGGAGGCGAGGACGAGCTCCACGGTGCGCAGCATCGTTCCGTCGCCACCGAGACTGACCGCGAACTCCACGTCGTCAGACTCGGCGAAGGATGCCTCAGGCCCGTTCCCCCGTATCTCGACGACGTCACGGCCTTGGTGCTGCCACCACCGCGTGGCGGTCCTCGCCAGCTCCCAGGCAGCTGGTCGCTCGGGATGCACCACGAGAAGGATGGGCGACATACCGCAATCCTTGCGGTCCCAGTCCTCGTCCGCCACCCGCGAGGGGGGCGTCACAGCTCAACTGCTGCTGGGCTGGGTTTTCTTTGCAGCTGAGGCCTTCTTCGCCACCGTCTTCTCGGCTGTCGCCGGCTTGTTCACTGTCGCCG
>PMZN01000129.1:9962-13849 GCA_003170375.1 Acidimicrobiaceae bacterium
CGTCTTCTTGCCCGTCGGAGACTTGGCCGTTGCCGTCTTCTTGGTCGCCGTCACCGTCCGGCTCGCAGCCTCCATCACCGGAGCAGCGGCCTTGGTGGTGCGCTCGATGAACTGCTGAACGACTTTGATCACGTCCTGATGCGTCGCGAGGTTGAACTGCTTGATCTGCTCGCGAATCTCCTTCCTGACGAGATCGGCGAACTGCTCGGCGCTCCGGCGGCCGCGCTGGACGAACTCGTCTGCCCAATCCTCTGCATGCTCGCGCCCGGCCTCGCTCTCCCTGACGAGCTCCCGCGCGACCTTCTGGACCCGCTTGCGGCTCATCTCGGTGAATTCCTTCCCGGCGTCCATATACCTCTCGAGGGGTTTCTTCTCTGCCATACCTGCAGTATACCGGCCTGCTTGCAATAGCAAGCACTTATTCACCTACTCGCGTGACACTGCTTGCTCGAGCTAGCACCGCTGAGGCCGCCCTTACCCCAGCTCCGCCCGGACAAGAGCGAGTAGATCGGACGCCTCGAGATCCGGCTCCGGATCGAGGTGACCGTGGCCGGCAGGCGTGATGCCTGTGAGCACAAGGCCGAAACGGGCATCCAGCCTCCGAGCGAGCATCCCATCGGTCGAAGCGCGATCGCCCACGACGATCTCGACTTCGCCGATGCGCTCCCGGACGAGGCCCACGGTGGGCGGATAGGGCTTGCCGGCGATCGTCGGTGTGACCTCGCCGGCACGGGCCACCGCAGCCAGCACCGATCCCGCGCCCGGGAGCACGCCCGCCGGAGTGGGAAACGTGGGATCGTCGTTCGTGCCGATGAGGCGAGCCCCTGCGTGCAGCGCCGTGGCAGCGGCGGCAAGAGACGAGAAGTCGAAAGACGGGTCCATCCCGACGACAACCGCGTCCACCGGGCCGATCTCCCCGCCGGCGCCGGGGGTGACGGTGGCCACGCCGCGCGCGGTCAGCTCCTCGATGATGCCCGGCCCCCCCAGCACGAGGGCACGCTCGCCTGCCTCGAGCAGGAGCGCCGCGGCCATCGCCGAGCTCAGTACGTCCGCCGGGTCCGTCGGCATCCCCAGGCGTTCGAGCTTTGCGAGGTGGTCGGAACGCCTTGGATAGGAGTTGTTCGTGAGAAGGACGACCCGGGAACCCGAGGCTCGCAGACTCGCCAAGGCCTCCGGGGCGCCCGCGATCGCCTGCTCGGAAAGCCACACCACACCATCGCAATCAAGAAGCCAGGTCACGATCGGAGATCCTCGCAGAGCTGGGAGGGTCGCGTGTGCTACGCAAAGGCGATGGCCCGCCTAGAACCGTTCGCTGCTGTCCGCTACGACCCGGCCCGCGTGGATCCCGATGCTGTCGTCTCGCCCCCCTACGACGTCGTGGGCCGTGCCGAACGGGCCCGGCTTGCGGCAAGGAGTCCCTACAACGCCATCCACGTCGAGCTCCCCGTACGCGACCAGTCCGAGGGTCTCGACCAGTACGAGAACGCCGCCCGGATCTTTCGTGGCTGGCTCGATGCCGGCATCGTGCGGCCTGACGCGCTTGAGGCCTTCTACCTCTACCGCATGACCTTCCACGACGAGCGCGGGCACCTGCGGGTGACGACCGGGCTCCTGGGCGCGCTGGGCCTCGACCTACACGGCGCGGGGCAGGTGCTTGCCCACGAGCAGACGATCCCCAAGGACCGCATGGACCGGCTCTCGCTCTTGAGAAGCACCCGATTGAACACCTCGCCGATCTGGGTGCTCTCTCTCGCGAAAGGGCTCACGTCGGCTTGTCGGGAGGCCCTGTCACAAGCCGGGAAAACCAGCTGGCGGACCACCGACGCTGCCGGGGTGGTCCACGAGATATGGCCCATGACCGACGAGCGCCGCGTGGCCGAGATCACCGCGCTCGGCGCGAGCGCCCCTGTGCTGATCGCGGATGGCCACCACCGTTACGAGACCGCCTGCACCTATGCGACGGAATGCCGCATGAGAAACGGCGACAGGCCGGGACCGTACGACCTCGCGCTCGCTTTCGTCGTCGAGCTCTCCGAGGAGGAGCTCTCGATCAGGGCGATCCACCGGCTCGTGCGGGGGATCTCTCCGGACCACCTCGAGGACATGCTCGCGCCCTTCTTCCGGATCGAGCCTGCTCCAGAGGACCTCGTCGCGCTCCCTGCTACCGCGGCCCCAGGCGTGATCGGTCTGTTCACGAACAACGGGTTCAAGCTCCTCCACCCGCTTCCTGTTCTCGAGCGGGCCGTGGAAGACGATCTCGATGCGAGCCGGCTCAAGCTGGCTCTGGACAGCCTCCCCGATCACGAGCTCACCTACGAGCCCGGATGGCACGAGGCGACCGCAGCAGTTCGAGAGGGCCGGGAGGACGCTGCGTTCCTGCTGAGGCCGGTAACAGTCGCGAGAATCGAGCGCGTCGCGTACGACGGGCGCCGTATGGCGCCCAAGAGCACCTTCTTCCAGCCGAAACCCCGCACGGGCATGGCCTACAGGTCGCTCGAAGGCTGAGCGGCCCAAGCCTCAGTCGTAGGTCCAGGTGGCTCCGGAGCGCAGTAGCGACGCCAGATCACCGACGCCTTGACGGGTCTGCGCCTCGAGGAGCTGCTGGTCGACCAGGCTGCCGTAATCCGGGCGTTCGACCGCCCGGAACACGCCGATCGGGGTCGGCTCGTGCGGACCGGTCGCGAGACGCGACAAGGCGAACGCCAGGCTCGGATTGACTCGGTTCTCGTCGTGGACGACCAATGCCTCCTCGCCGACGTCGGCCACCTCGACGAGGCGGAGACCCCCCTGACCGTCGGAGGCGACCCCGTGCTCGCCGTCGGCACCGAACCGGATCGGTCGTCCGTGCTCGAGCGGGATCAACATGTCGGCGCGGTGCTCCTTGCCACTTATCGCCTCGAACGCGCCGTCGTTGAAGACGTTGCAGTTCTGGTAGACCTCGACGAACGACGCCCCCGGGTGGTCGTGCGCGCGGCGGAAAGTCTCGACCATGTGCTTGCGATCGAGGTCGTGGGTGCGTGCGACGAAGGTCGCCTCGGCGCCGAGGGCGAGGCTCACGGGGTTGAACGGGGCGTCGAGCGAGCCGAAGGGAGTCGACTTGGTGATCTTGCCGACCTCCGAGGTCGGTGAGTACTGGCCCTTGGTCAAGCCGTAGATCTGGTTGTTGAACATCAGGATCGTGAGCTTCACATTGCGTCGTAGCGCGTGGACGAGGTGATTGCCACCGATGGACAGCGAGTCGCCGTCCCCGGTCACCACCCACACGTCGAGATCGGGGCGTGTCACCGCGAGGCCGGTCGCGATCGCAGGCGCGCGGCCGTGAATCGAGTGAATGCCGTAGGTGTTCATGTAGTACGGGAAGCGGGCCGCGCAGCCGATCCCAGAGACGAACACGGTGTTCTCGCGCCGGACACCGAGCTCGGGGAGCAACAACTGCACCGCGGACAAGATGCTGTAGTCCCCGCAACCCGGGCACCAGCGGACTTCCTGGTCACTTGCCCAGTCCTTCCGGGAGGTCACGGGAACGGCCACGTCGGTCATGGTGCAGCCTCCTTGGTGGTTTGCCCACCGGCGGCGGACGACGACTCGAGGTGCTCGATCTCTTGAAGGATCGCCTGCTGTATCTCTCCGACCCTAAAAGGAGTTCCCTCGACTTTCGACAGCACCTTCGCGTCCACGAGAAAGTCGGAGCGCACGAGGCGGGTGAGGTGGCCGAGGTTGCCCTCAGGGACGAGGATCGCCTCATAGGACCGCAGAACCTTGCCGAGGTTGGGCGGGAACGGGTTCAAGTGGACCAGGTGCAGCTGCGCGACCGATTTGCCGGCCTTGCGCACCCGCTTCACGCCGGCGGTGATCGCCGCGTACGTGGAGCCCCAGCCGAGAAGCAG
>PMZN01000084.1:0-3831 GCA_003170375.1 Acidimicrobiaceae bacterium
GGCGGCACCGAGGCGGACAACCTTGCGATATCCGGCGTTGCGGCCGGCGCGGGCGCGGCACTCTGCAGCGCCGTCGAGCACCCAGCGGTGCTCGAGGCCTGCTTGGCAGGCGGTGGCAGTGTCGTGGGTGTCGACCGTCGCGGTGTCGTGGACCTCGACGTGCTCGCCGACCTGCTGGACGAAAGAGTGCGCCTGGTCTCGGTAATGCTCGTCAACAATGAGACGGGAGCGCGCCAGCCGCTCGAGTCCGTCGTCGCGCTGGTGCACGAGCGCGCCCCGGAGGTCCTTGTGCACACCGATGCCGTGCAGGCGTTCAGCTGGCTCGACGTCGCCGCGCTGACCGCCAGTGTGGACCTGGTGAGCGTGAGCGCTCACAAGTTCGGAGGGCCTAAGGGAGTGGGTGCGCTTGTCGCGCGGGACCGGGCTGCGTTGCTGCGACCCATCTTGCGCGGCGGCCCGCAGGAGCGCGAACGCCGAGCTGGCACGCAGAACGTGGCCGGTATTGTTGCGATGGCGGCGGCGGCGGAGGCCACCGTGCGCGATCGCGAAGAGGCGAATCGGCGCGTCCGGGAGCTCTCGACGCGGCTGGTCAGAGGGATACTGGAGGCGGTTCCACGCGTGCACGAGGCCGTGGCACGAGAAGACCGCATCGCCGCGATCTGCAATCTCGGCATCGAGGGGGTCGAGGCGGAGGAGCTGCTCGTGGTACTCGACGAGCTCGGGGTCTGCGCGTCGGCGGGATCGGCGTGTGCGAGCGGTGCCATCGAGCCGAGCCACGTCCTACTGGCGATGGGCCGGACAACCGAGGAGGCCAAGCGCCACGTGCGGCTTTCTCTCGGCCACGCGACGACCGCTGCAGACATCGACGCAACGCTGCTCGCCTTTCCCAAGGCTGTGGAGCGGCTGCGCAGCTAGAAGGGTGTGGCCCGGCCCGCTGCGCCTGCGGGCGGTCGTGGCCGCTCGCTGCACCCAGATCTCGGTGCTCTGCGAGACTTGCGGGCGTGCGGGTGCTGGTCGGACTCTCAGGTGGCGTGGACTCGTCGGTCGCCGCCGCGCTGCTGCTCGAAGAGGGCCATGACGTCGTCGCCGCCACCATGAAGCTCTGGGGTGGTGAAGGCGACTCAGGATGCTGCTCGGTCGGCGACGTCGACGACGCGCGGCGCGTGGCGGCACGACTGGGGATCGACCATCACGTCTTCAATTTCGCCGAGGAGTTCGAGCAGAGGGTTGTCGCGCCTTATGCCGAGGCGCATGCCCTCGGTCGCACGCCGAATCCCTGCATAGAGTGCAACCGACATTTGAAGTTCCGCCGGTTTCTCGACCGTGCCGTGCGGCTCGGCTTCGAGGCGGTGGCGACTGGGCATCACGCCCGCATCGCGAACGACGGGCCGGGCGGCCTGCCGAGACTGCTCCGCGGACACGACGCCGCCAAGGACCAGTCCTACGTGCTGTCGATGCTCACGGTTCGCGAGCTCGCCCGAGTGCTCCTTCCGGTCGGCGAGCTCACAAAGCACGAGGTGCGTGCACGTGCCGCGGCGTTGGGCCTGCCGACGGCGGCGAAGCCCGACAGCCAGGAGGTGTGCTTCGTCGCCGCAGGACCCGGACAGGGTCCACGCGAACGCTTTCTCGGTGAGCGGATCGAGCTGCACCCGGGGCGGCTGGTCGATCGTGCGACCGGATCGGTCGTCGGCACCGTTCCTGCCGTCGAGCTCGTCACTGTCGGCCAGCGGCGGGGCCTCGGGGCCTCGGCGTCGGGGCGGCGCTACGCGCTCGATGTCGACCCAGCCTCGGCGACGGTGATGGTCGGCTCAGAGGACGATCTGCTCACCGAGGGGGTCGAGCTCACGGAGCGGACGTGGGTTGCAGGCCCGCTTCCGGTCGGCGCCGTCGTTCTCGCACAGGCGAGCGCACACGGTCGCCCGAGACCTGCCAGGCTCACCGACACGGGTGTGTGCTACCTCGAAGGCCCCGATCGTCGCGTCGCGCCCGGCCAGACGATTGCGCTCTACGCAGGCGACGAAGTCGTAGGTTCGGGCACCGCTGCGTGAGCAGCTTTGCTTTCAGGAGGCCGTCTCGTCCTTGACGCGCCGCCTCGGCGATTGTCCGACCGGGGCGCTATTCGGGCTTTCGGCCTCGAACGAATGCGCTCATTACCGAGCCGCCCAGCTCGGCCATGACTTCATCGTGATCGATGCCCTCGGGAAGGTCGGCCTCGACTGAGAGCTCAGCTGCGAGGCCGACGATGTCGTCGTCCTCGAACACGCGAGTGGGTTCAACGGACACGCCCTCGAATCCAGCAGCCCTCAGCTTCGCCTGGTAATCCTCGACGACGAGCGCACCGGCCACGCATCCGGTCCACAATCCGATAAGCGCCCGCGTCGGCTCAGACAGGGCTCGGCGCAGCACGATGTCGGCAATTGCCAGCCGTCCGCCGGGCTTGAGCACTCTAAACGCCTCGCGCACGACGGCGTCCTTGTCCGGTGACAGATTGACTACGCAGTTGGAGATCACGACGTCGACTGTCTCGTCGGGCAGAGGGATGTCTTCGATCGTGCCCTGGAGGAACTCGACATTGGCCAACCCGGCCTCGGCCTGATTCTTCCGGGCGAGCTCCAGCATCTGCGGTGTCATGTCCAGCCCGTACGCCTTGCCGCTCGGCCCGACCCGGCGCGCCGACAGCAACACGTCGATCCCTCCGCCCGACCCGAGGTCGAGGACGACCTCGCCCGGCTGCAGATTGGCGAGCATGGTGGGGTTTCCACATCCGAGCGACGCCGTGACGGCATCGGCTGGGAGGGCGTCGGTCTCGTCCTCCTCGTAGAGCGTGCGGCTCACGACCCCGGCTGCGGCGCCGCTCGGCCCACAGCATGCGCTGTTCGACGCAGCGAGAGCCGCACTGGCATAGCGGTCGCGTACTGCTGCGTAGATGTGCTCAGAATCGCTTGTGGTCATGTTCCGCTCCTTTGGATGTCGTCGGGGAAGGGCGCGCTACCTACCCGCTGGGCTGGAGGGCGGCTTGCAGATCGGCGAGCCGTTCACGGTTGAGCGAGTACCAGACCCACTTGCCTCGCCGGTCTCCGGCCACCAAGCCGGCCGCGCTCAGGATCTTGAGGTGGTGGGAGATGGTCGGCTGGCTCTTGCCCAGTTGCCCGACGAACTCGCATACGCAGACCTCACCGTCCGGCGCGGCGTTGAGGATGCTCAACACCCGTAGCCGGACAGGATCGGCCAGCGCGGTGAACCCTCGGGCGAGGTCGGCAGCCTGGGTGGAGTCCAGTGGTGAGGCCAGCACCGAGGGGCAGCACACCTCTCTCGGCTCAATCGTTGCGACCAGCTTCGCCATGACGCCTCCTATTGACAGTTGTCAATGTATTGATCATACTCGATGCATCGACACTCGTCAATGTTTCCGGAGGTTTGCCATGTCCAGAGTCCAGTTGGCCCTCAAGGTCAGCGACGTCAGTGCCGCTGTTGACCTCTACTCCAAGTTGTTCGCCACTGAGCCAGCCAAGGTGCGTCCCGGCGTACACCGCACCGNNCCCCGAACGCGCCGGTCATTGCCCGGTTGTCGTTCCTCGACCGCTTCCTTCCGGTGTGGATCATCCTGGCGATGGGCGCTGGCATCGGGCTCGGGCGCGCCATCCCGAGTCTGAACACGCACCTCAACGCGATCCAGGTCACCTCGGGTACGTCGCTCCCGATATTCATCGGTCTGCTCGTGATGATGTACCCGGTGCTCGCGAAGGTCCGTTACGACCAGCTCGGCTCGGTCACCCGGGACCGCCGGATGCTGGTCGCGTCTCTGGCGCTCAACTGGGTGGTCGGCCCGGC
>PMZN01000084.1:3922-4143 GCA_003170375.1 Acidimicrobiaceae bacterium
TTCGCGCTCCTCGGCTACTTCTACCTCAAAGTGCTGCCCGGCTGGCTCGGTCTCAGCACCGTCGGGCTGCACTTGTCGGTCGACCGGATCGCCGAGACCGTCGCCATCTTCCTCGGAGTCCCACTAGTCGCAGGGTTCCTCACCCGCACTCTCGGCGAACGAGCCCGGGGCCGGGAATGGTATGAGACCAAGCTGCTGCCCCGTCTCGGCCCGTTCGCCCT
>PMZN01000084.1:4234-11165 GCA_003170375.1 Acidimicrobiaceae bacterium
GCGGGCAACAACTTCGAGCTGGCGATTGCCGTGGCCATCGGCGTGTTCGGCGTCACCAGCGGCGAAGCTCTCGCAGGCGTCGTCGGCCCTCTCATCGAAGTTCCGGTCCTCATCGCCTTGGTGTACGTGTCCCTATGGGCCCGACGGCGCTACTACCCGGGCGTCCGCACAAGCCAGACCAAGCCAGAAGGAGCTCGGTGACCGACACTCCCGTCGTGTTGTTCGCCTGCACCCGCCTCGCCGCGTAGTGCACCTCCTCAGTGACCTCCATAGACAGAAGGAGAAGGACGATGACCGCTCGACATCTGACAGACCTTCCGAACGATCAGCAGCACCTAGTCGACGAGGTTTCGGAAAGGCTCGCCCCAAAGTTCGCTGGCGTGTTCGGACCTGAGACCATTGAGCGGTTTGTTGTCGACTCGATGGACCAACTTCTGGCGACGGCCACGACCACCGCGTTCCTCCCGCTGTTGACCGAGCGGTTCGCACGCGAACGGCTTCAGGCCCTTGGAACCCTGGAAGGNNTCCCAGATGGCAGCCGGGTGGATGCGCCGCCTCGCCGGCGACCGTGTTGTCGTCTACTCGGGGGGTTCAGAGCCGGCCTCGGAGATCAACGCCGCCGCCGTTGAGTCCATGGACGAGGTCGGCATCGACATCCGAGCAGAGTTTCCGAAGCCCTGGACCGACGAGGTCGTTCGCGCCGTCGATGTCGTGATCACCATGGGATGTGGGGACGCGTGCCCCCTCTATCCCGGCAAACGCTACGAAGACTGGGAGCTCAACGATCCTGCAGGGCTTGACATCGAGTCGGTCCGTCCCATCCGAGACGAGATCAGAACGCGCGTCGAAGCGCTCTTGGTGTCGCTCACGGTCTCCGCAGACTGACCCGATCCGCGCGGGCAGTCCATGTGACCCCCTAGGCCCGTGGGCCTTTCGACCCTGGGTTTTGCGGGAATCGCAGGGCACCATATCGGTGTGAGTGCCGTCCTCGCCTACGTTGTCGCCGGGGTCGTAGCCCTGTGGGGAGTGGCCCACGTCCTGCCCACGGCGCGAGTCGTGCACGGCTTCAACGACACCTCCCGCGACAACCGGCTGGTCATCGCCCAGGAGTGGATTGCCGAGGCTATGACCATGTGGTTCGTCGCTGCCGTCGCCGTCATCGCCGCCGCGTTGGGCGGCTCGCACCAGGTACTCGCGGATTGGGTCTACCGGGCCTCGGCCATCATGCTCATCGCCCTGGCCGCGCTGACAGCGGTGACGGGGGCGCGCACCGCGGTCATCTTGTTCAAGATCTGTCCGGTTCTACTTGGCGCTTCTGCGGCCCTGCTCCTCGTTGCCAGTTGGGTCTGAACGCGGCATTGACTCCCGGGGCACGGTCAGAATGTGGCGGTGTCGATCACAAAGTGGTAGCGGACGTCACTGCCGACCACCTGGTCGTAGGCGTGGTCGATCTGATGGCCGCTGACGACCTCGATCTCGGACGGTCTCTTTGGGCTGCTTGGTCCTGGCCTCCTTGCGTTCGACAGGCATCATGAAGTTGTGCGCGGAGCGCAGCCTCCGCCGATTGTAGAAGGCCTCGACGAGCGCGCCGGCGGCGGCCGTCCATCCGCCCGAACCTTCAGAGTCTCGCCCTACCATCCTTGGCGTGAGCACCGAGACCAACGACGCGCCCGCCGCTGTCTTGGCCCGAGTCGACGAGTTGCGCGCGCTCATCAAGGGCTACGACGCGCAGTATTACCTCGAGGATGCTTCTGACATCGGAGACGCCGAATACGACGCTCTGAAGGACGAGTTGTTGACGCTCGAGGAGCAGCATCCCGAGCTGATCAAAGCGGACTCGCCGACGCAGACCGTCGGGACAGCGCCCTCGGCGCTGTTCGCGGCTGTCACCCACCGCACGCCCATGATGAGCCTCGACAAGGTCACCACGCTCGAGGAGATCCTCTCCTGGGGCGCCCGCTTGCAGAAGCTGTCGGCTCCTGAGGATGGGTCGCCTTTGGTCTGCGAGCCGAAGATCGACGGCTTGTCGATCTCTTTGACCTACGAGAATGGTCGTTTGACGCGCGGAGCGACACGTGGCGACGGGCGGGTCGGCGAGGACGTGACGCCGAACGTGCGCACAGTCGCAGCGATCCCGGGGCAGCTCGCCCTTGCTCAAAGTGAGATCCCGGAAGTCCTCGAGGTCCGGGGAGAGGTCTACCTACCGGTTTCCGCGTTCGAGGAGCTGAACCGCCGTCAGGCCACGGCGGGTCTTCGGTCCTTCTCCAACCCACGAAACGCGGCGGCGGGGTCGCTTCGCCAGAAGGACCCGGGCATCACCGCCGGGCGCGCGCTCGGGGCGTTCTTCTACCAGGTGGACGGAGTGCGGGGACTCGCGACACAGTCAGGCTCGTTGGACCTGCTTCGCCGCGCCGGCCTGCCCGTCAACCCGGAGACGACCGTTGTGCCCAACATCGGGGCGGTGTTCGCGTACTGCCGGGACCTGGAGTCGCGCCGTCACGAGCTTGGTTACGAGATCGACGGGGTCGTCGTGAAAGTGGAGGATCGAGCCCTCCACGTCCGGCTCGGGGCCACCTCGCATGCACCCCGGTGGGCGGTCGCGTACAAGTTCCCCCCTGAGGAGCAGTCCACGCGGCTCGAGGACATTCTCGTCTCGATCGGGCGGACGGGACGAGCCACCCCGTTCGCGAAGCTGCAGCCTGTTCGCATCGCCGGCTCGGTCGTCGGGCTTGCCAGCCTGCACAACGAGGACCAGGTCCGCCTGAAGGACGTCCGTCCCGGAGACACCGTCGTGGTCCGCAAGGCGGGAGATGTGATCCCCGAGGTCGTGGGCCCCGTGCTCAGCGCACGACCTCCCGGCTCAGAGCCGTGGAGCTTTCCGAAGACCTGCCCGAGCTGCGCGAGTCGCTTCGTCCGTCTCGATGGCGAGAGTGACACCTACTGCGTCAACGCCCACTGCCCAGCACAACGGGTCCAGAGGATTGTGCACTTCTCCTCGCGCGGTGCCATGGACATCGAGGGTCTCGGAGAGCAGCGGGTCGCTCAGTTCGTCGCGGCCGGCCTCCTGTCCGATGCAGCCGACTGCTATCACCTCCAAGTGCCGGACCTCATCGGCCTGGAGGGCTTCGGCGAGCTGTCGGCGATGAACCTCGTCGCAGCCATCGACGACTCGCGTTCGAAGCCCCTCGCCAACTTGTTGACCGCGCTCGGCATCCGTCACGTGGGTGGAACCGTCGCGGCGGCTTTGGCATCGACCTTCGGCGATCTTGATCGGCTCATGTCAGCGTCAGAGGAGGAGCTCGCGTCCGTCGAGGGCATCGGAGGTGTGATCGCCGCGAGCCTGGTCCGGTACTTCGGGTCGGAAGACAACCGGGCGATGATCGAGCGGCTTCGAGCAGGCGGCGTCCAGTTCGGTGCCGCCGTGGGCCCTCAGCTGTCCCAGACGCTGATCGGCAAGTCCATCGTCGTCACGGGCACTTTGAGCGGTCTCAGCCGTGAGGAAGCAGAAGCCGCCATCATCGGCCGTGGGGGGAAGTCGCCTGGATCGGTGTCTGCGAAGACGACGGCAGTCGTCGTCGGCGACAGTCCTGGTGCCGCCAAGGTGACCAAGGCCGAGGCACTCGGAGTTCGGGTCCTCGACGAGCAGGAATTCGTCAAGCTCCTGGAGACCGGCGAGCTGCCATAGACAGACGGTCACGTGCCCTCCACCGGTCGCGGGCCACCAACCGTTACCCTTTTCGTGATCCCCATGTCGAGCACAGTGGAACAGGTCGGCCGGGTCATTGGCGGCCGCTACCGACTACTCGCCGTGGTCGGTGCCGGCGCTTCGGCTCAAGTCTTCGCCGCAGACGACACGCGGCTCGGTCGACGCGTCGCAGTCAAGCTCCTTCACCCAGCGCTGGCCGGCGACGCCACCTTCCTTCGGAAGTTCCAGGCCGAGGCGCGATTGGCCGCCTCGCTGAACCACCGCAACGTCCTGCACGTCTACGACTGGGGCGACGAGGACGGCATTCCCTATCTCGTGCTCGAGTACCTCGGTGGTGGGAGCTTGCGGTCCTTGCTGGACACCGGTCGCCTGCTCAGCCCGCAACAGGCAGCTGCGATCGGTGCCGAAGCCGCTCACGGGCTCGCCTACGCCCACCGGCGCGGGCTCGTCCACCGTGACATCAAGCCGGCCAACCTCCTCTTCGACGACGACGGGCGACTTCTCGTGGCGGACTTCGGTCTCGCCCGCGCGCTCGCCGAGGCGGCTATCACCGAACCGCTCGGCGCCGTCATGGGAACTGCGCGCTATGCCTCGCCCGAGCAGGTCGAGGGCCGCCCTGTCGACGACCGCACTGACGTGTACTCGCTCGCGCTCACCTTGTACGAGTCGGTTACAGGGCGCGTGCCTTTCGCCGGGGACACGACGGTCGCGACCTTGATGGCGCGCGTCGGAGCCGTGCTCCCGGCGGCCCGCGAGCTTGGGCCGCTCGCACCGGTACTGGCACAGGCTGCCATTTCGGAGCCCTTGGCTCGTTTGGACGCGGCGGGGCTCGCGTTTGAGCTCGAGACACTACTGCTCGAGCTCGATACTCCTGAGCCGCTTCCGCTCAACAGGACCGATCTCGCGCTGCCCAGCCTGCCGCTTGGGCTTGATCGGGACCCGACCGAGCGCTTCGGGCTTGCGGGATCGTCCCTGGCACCGGCGGCGCCGGAGGCCCCGCCGCCCCGAGCGCCGTCTCCTGCTCCGGCGGCTCGAGTCGCGCCTACGCCGTTGACGGAGACCCCTGAGCCCCAGGCCGCGGATCAGGCATCCAGATCGTCCGTGACGTCGCTTCCGACGGCACTTCCAGGCGTTCGTCGGATCATGCCCGCGCCCGACGCGGTCTTGGCTGAACCCTCGCGGGCCAGGCGCAGGCACCGATGGCTGCCCTGGCTGTTGGCTGTGTTGTTGCTCGAGCTCGTAGCGGGAGCCGGGGTTGTCGCCGCGTCCCGCCTCGTGTGGAATCACGCCACGGTTCCGCGAGTCGTCGGGCTGCAGGTCACTGCTGCAGATGCGGTTCTTCGGAAGGCGGGGCTGACGCCAGAGGTCTCGGGCGCGCAGTTCAGCGGGCGTGTCGCCCCCGGTGGGGTCATGTCCCAGGCTCCTCGCAGCGGTACCCGCGAAAAGACGGCGTCGGTCGTGAAGATGGTGATCTCGGAAGGGCGGCACCCGACCGCGCTGGCGAGTCTTGCAGGGATGACCGAGGCGATGGCTGGAGCAGCGATCCGGCGTGCGCACCTCGTGCCTCAGTTCTTCAAGCGGTACAGCGAGACGGTCGCCTTCGGAACGGTCGTGAGCTCGAATGCGCCGGCTGGCAGCAGGGTGTTCTACGGCGACACGGTCGACTTGGTGATTTCGAAGGGCCCGGAACCCCAACTGATCCCGAGCGATCTGAGCGGCGGTGTCCTCACTTCGACCCAAGCAGACTCCGTCCTGACGGACCTGCATTTGAAGCCAATAGACGATCAGGAGTACTCGAGCTCGGTTCCTGCCGGCTACGTCATCAGCACCAAACCAGCATCGGGCGAGACCGTCCCCGGCCACTCGACCGTGCAGGTCTTCGTGTCGGCCGGACCACCTTTTGTGACGGTCCCGTCGCTGTACGCCGATTCGGCGGCGGTCGCGGAGCAAACGCTCGGCTCGCTCGGTCTCCAGTGGATTCTCTACGGTCCGCCGAGCGCGAACTTCGTGCTGACCCAGATCCCGGCGGCAGGAACCTCAGTGAGGGTCGGTACAACAGTCACTATCTACCTGTACTGAACGCAGCAGGTCGGCTGCCTGCACGACAGGGCGGCATGCATGTGGTGGCGTCCCACTCGACGCCACCCAGCGTTCCGTTCGGCGCCGCGCGGTGTCCCGTTTGACCACGGGTGGTGCGTGCTGCCAACGTGGCGGTGCGCGCCGCGACTATGGCGGAGCGTGCTTCAAGCAGGGCGGTGTGCGCTGCCAAAAACGACGTCACCGCCGGCAGGGTCACACGTCCCGGTCGACGGGGCGGTCGCAGGTTTACGAACTAAGGAAGGGCACGGTCATGGGTGCACTCGAAGGCAGGGTTGCGATCATCACCGGTGCGGGCCGCGGGATCGGTCGGGAGCACGCGCTCTTGTTTGCCGGCGAAGGCGCCAAGGTCGTGGTCAACGATCTCGGATGCGCGGTCAACGGCTCGGGCGACGACCGCACAGCGGCTCAGCGGGTCGTGGACGAGATCAAGCAGATGGGCGGCGAGGCGATCGCCAACACCGACGACGTGGCGGACTGGGACGGTGGCCACCACGTGGTGAGCGCCGCGATCGAGGCGTTCGGGGACCTCCACATACTCGTGAACAACGCCGGCATCATACGCGACCGGGTCCTCGTGAACATGACCGAGGAAGAATGGGACATCGTCATGCACGTCGACGTGAACGGCCATTTCGTTCCCACTCGCTGGGCCGCGACCTATTGGCGGGAGCAGTCCAAGGCGGGCCGCAAGGTCAGCGCTGCTGTCGTGAACACTTCTTCGACTTCCGGGTTGTTGGGCAATCCCGGGCAGTCGAACTACGGGACGGCCAAAGCGGGGATCGCGGCGTTCACCGTGATAGCCGCTCAGGAGCTCTCGCGTTACGGCGTGCGGGTCAACGCGATCGTGCCGGCTGCCAGGTCCCGGATCACCGAGTCGACCCCTGGCCTGTCCGACATTGTGCAGGCGCCGGCCGACTCAGGCGTGTTCGATTCCTGGGACCCCGCCAACGTGTCGCCCATCGCCGCCTATCTCGCCAGCGATCTCTGCCCTCTCACCGGGAAGGTCTTCTTTGTCCAAGGCGGCAAGGTGCAGTACTTCCAGCCCTGGACCCTTGCAGCAGAGATCGACAAGGGTGAACGTTGGACGGTGGACGAGCTGGCTGTCGAGGTGCCCAAGATCGTCGG
>PMZN01000144.1:0-9754 GCA_003170375.1 Acidimicrobiaceae bacterium
CGACCGCCGTTTCCCCAGCGTGACCTGTGGCGGAACGACCTGGCCGGCATGGTGGCGGCCGGGCTGGACACGGTCCAGCTCTGGGCGTGCTGGGGATGGATCGAGCCCGAGCCGGGACGCTACCGATTCGACGACTACGACGAGCTCATGGAGGAGGCCGCGGCTGCGGGCCTTCGCGTGGTGATCAGCACGATCGCCGAGATCCAGCCGTTCTGGATTCATCGTGAGCTCCCTGGCGCACACCTTGTCGACCACATGGGCCACGCCGTCCGGTCCTCGGCGAGGAGGGAGTGCAACGTCGGTCTCACGCCGGGGGCCTGTTTCGACCACCCCGAAGTACGGGAGCGAATGAGCGGGTTCCTGGAGGCGATCGGGCGCCGGTACTCGAGCTCAGAAGCGCTCATTGCATGGGACTGCTGGAACGAGACGCGGTGGGCAGTCCACGGGGACGGGTACGTCTGCCATTGCGAGGCAACGGTGGAGTCCTTCCGTAAGTGGCTCGCCGGGCGTCACGGCGACCTCGACGGGCTCGGCGAGGCCTGGCATCGGCGCTACGCCTCGTGGGAGGACGTGCTCCCCGGCAAGCAACCCGGTCGTCCCTACACCGACCTCGTAGAGTTCGAGGCGTTCCTCACCTTCCGTGCCGCCGGGCATGCGGCGTTCCGGGCCGACTGCCTGCGTCGGTCCGACTCGAACCACCCTGTCCTCGCTCACTGCGGCAAGCCGGCCGTCCACTCGAGCGGCATGGACTACGAGCAGGCGGTGTCGCGTGGGAACGACTTCGACCTGGCCGAGGTCCTCGACGGCTTCGGTTGCTCGCACTTTCCAGCCTGGGAGAACATCTCGACAAGCGAGCTAGGAACGCGTATCGAGGCGACCCGCTCAGCGACCGGAGACAAGCCGGCCTGGGTGTCCGAGCTCCAGGGCGGCGGCTCCCGTGCCGGCTTCGGGGTGTGGCCCGCCGTCGATCCGGGCACCCAACAGCGTTGGGTGTGGGGCGCCTACGGCCGGGGGATCAAGGCGGTCCTGTTCTGGTGCTGGAGAGACGAGGTGTTCGGCCGCGAGTCGTCCGGGTTCGGGATCACCGGCTCGGACGGACAAAGTGCCGGCCGCCTGGAACGCCTGGCCTGTACCGGCAGCATCCTGAGGCAACACGAGGCGTTGCTCGATGGGTACCGTCCCGACGCGCCCGAGATCGCTGTCCTGTTCTCCCAGGGGAGCTACCAGTTGGACTGGGCAGAGAACGGGAACAGCGCCGAGCAGGCCCGTGGCAGCGTCACCGGGTGGCTCAGCTTGTTCGAGCGGGTCCAGCTCCCGTACGCGGTCGTCGACAGTAACCGGCCGCCTGGCCTCGATGGCATCCGCCTCCTCGTCATGCCCTGGCCACTCGTGGTGCCGCGGGTGATGGCCGCCGCAATAGTCGAGTGGGTGAGGGCGGGAGGGACGCTGGTGACCGAGTCCGAGCTCGACGCCTTCGACGAGCAGGGTTTCTATCGATATCCCGAGGACCGGCCGATGGCCTCGGCGCTCGGCATCCGCAGCCTCGGACGGCGCATCCTCGAGGAGGAGGGCACTCTGTCCATAGGCACCGGAGCCGGTCGGGCGACGATTCCATCGGCGGTCTGGCTAGAAGCGCTCGATATGAGCAATGCGGAGGTTCTCGGAACTTCTGCGTCCGGGGACACGGTGGCGACCCGGCATCAAGTCGGTGCGGGCTGCGTCATCGCGCTCGGCACGTTCGCCGGCTTCGGGTACTCGCGGGCCCGGCACGAAGGGCTCGAGGCGTTCGCCCGCCGAACAGCCGTGCTGGCGGGCGTGACGCCTACCTTGACGGTCTCGCCGGCCGACGGCGAACTCCTGCAGTGGCGATCCGGATTGTCGGGACGTTCTCGCCTCCTGTTCGTCACCGCCGACACGTCCATCGATCACGTCATCGTGAGCGGCGGCCGGGAACTCCTGGGCGACCAGAAGGTCCGGTCGATAGCCGGTGGGAGCGCCGGGGTGCCGAGGTACTCGGCTGACAAGTTCGAGTTCGACGTAGCCCTGTCGGGGGACGGGATTGCCGTGCTCGCCTGGGGCGGCAGGGACGCATGAGACGGTCTTGTGGTTCCAGCGTCTCTTCAGTCCCACGTCGCCTCGAGCCGGGTGGCGTTGTCGAACTCAGGCGAGCCTCGCGAGTACCTCGACCTCGAACGGTGGGAGCGTGAGCTGAGAGAGGGCCTTGCCGGGCTCAGCTCGCCTTCGCCCGTACTTCGCCGCCCCGATTGTCGTAAGGCTCACCTCGACCTGATCCGGCGAGGCGTTGACGAGCACTGCCAGCTCGCCGACGGGGGTGCGGAGGCGGCCTGTGATCACCCTCGGGTCGCGAACTGTCAGTGGACGATCGACGCCTGCCGAGGTGGCGAGCGCCGAGTACAAGCGCCACGTGCTCTCCGGGTTGACCCGAGGTGCACGCGCCGCCATGTGCTCGATCGGGTAGGTGCACAGCACCATGGCTCCATCGCCAACCTTTCGGCGCAGCAGCGCCGGACGCCCGTGCCCGTCGACCGCGAGCACGGTCGCGCCGGCAGGCTCGACCGGCAGGAAGGCGCGCGAGCTCTCGGTGCCCGCCACCCGAAAACGGAGCTCGTCGCCACGTGTGAGATCGCCGACGGCCTCGACGAAGCTGAACACCACCTCGTCGTCCTCGATCGGGTCGACGAGCCCGTAGCGCAGCTGGTGGCGGATCCCGAAGAGCTCCCCGAGCCACGGCACCCAGGGACCGATCTGTGAGGGGGCGCTGCCTGCGAAGTAGGAGAGGTACACCGTTGCTCCTCCCTCCGCCAGCTCGACGAGGTGTGCGGCACTCGGAGCCATGAGCAATTTCGCCGACGGGAGGAGGAAGAGCTTCGCCGCTGCGCCGAGGCCGTCGAGCTCGCGCACAAAGGTCACCGGCAAGTCGGCTTCTCGAGCGGCTATATAGGCCTGCAGGAGGTTGTCCCGGATGTCCTTGCGGTAATCCACGGTCGTGAAATAGAGGACCCGCTCGAAGTGCTCCGGTACCACGATCGCCACCTCGCCGGCGATCGGCTCCCAGCCGGTCTCGTCGAGATCGGCTACGAGGCGCGAGAAGCGAGCGATCTCCGCCAACTGCGGTTTCGGCTTGCCGTTCCTGTCGGTGAGGCCGAAGTGCATCTCGAACGGGTGGTGCCGGTAGGGGTCCTGGTCGAGGAGGTCGTCGTAGTCGCAGTTGTTCCACGCGAGCCACCCCTTGGCGCCCGCGATGAGGCTCGTGTGCAGCACCTGGCGGTAGTAGTGGGCTGCGTTCTCATCCGAGGCGAAGTCGGAGCTCAGACCGAATTCCTCGAGCACCACGGGGCGGTCGAACGACGCGGAGAGCTCGCAGGCGAGCGCTGCGGCCATCGACTGGCGCACGAGGTCGTCCGACATGGGGTAGACGTGCGGACCGATGAAGTCCACCAGGGGGGCGAGAGCCCGGATCGAGTAGCCATTGTCGCGGCCTGTAACTTCGATGCCCCACGCCCCGTCCCCGAGTGAGACCGGTTGGCGCCCGCCTCCGGCGCGCACGGCCTGGACCAGTATGCGGGCCCACGCGGTGATCTCATCGCTCGTGGCCGGCCCGCCGTAGTGCGGCATCTCGTTGCTGATCAGCCAACCGACTACGGCTTGGTGCGCTGCGAAGCGGCGAGTGATCTCGGTGGCGAACCAGGCCTGCTGGGAGACGAGCCAGACGTCGCGGTAGAGGTCGCGGCCGGCCCGCCACGCAGGGTCCCAGTTCTGGCCCGACATGTGGCCGACGATGAAGGTGGGGATCGTGCCGAGGCCCGTCTCCACGTGGGCGTCGAGGAAGTCCCGGAATCGCTCGAGCACGGACGGCTCGAGGTGCTCGGGTTCGGGAACGAAATCGGGCCAATAGCAGAACGAGCGAGTGACGTTGCAGCCGTGCTCGGCGAGCACCGCCAGTTCCTGTCGGACGATGGCCGCGTCGTAACGAGTCCACATCCGCGGCCCCCCGGTGCGTGACCAGAAGTTGACACCGATCCAGGAACGTCCCTGACCATGCTGGTCCACTTGTCCGCCTCTCGCGTCCCCCGCGGTGCGGGAGGCGCCTTTGCTGAACCGCTCAACCACGACCGCTCGACGAGTCACTGCAAGAGCCTTGTGTCAAACACTCCCGCTGCTGGTGCCGCGCGACGAGGCGACAGGGGTATGCGGTGGGCGGGCGGTGGTTCCGCGGGTCATGAGCTGGCCTCGAGCCTCACCTGTGCGGGTGATGACGCCGTCGTCGATCAGGGCGAGGAGCGCACTCGCGCCGTGGGAGCCCATCGCGGGGATGTCCCGCCTCACCGCGGTGAGCGGAGGGTGGACCACCTGGCAGTAGGTGGAGTCGTCCCAGGCGACGAGGGAGACGTCACGCGGGACCGACAGTCCCATCTCATGGGCTGCGCCCAAGCCGGCGACGGCGAGCACTTCGCTGTCGTAGATGATCGCCGTCGGAGGGAGCGGGTCCGCGAGGAGCTGGCGGGTCACCCTGGCGCCGCTCTCGGCCATGAAGTCGGTCGTGACGACCCTTGGTGGGAGCGACAATTCCGCCATAGTGGCAAGGTACGCCTCCGTCCGGACCTCGGTAGAACGGAACTCCGGGACGCCTGCCACGCGGGCTATCCTCTCGTGGCCGAGGCGCGCGAGGTAGCGGACGACGTCGACGACAGCGCCCGCGTCGTCGCTCCAGACCGCCGACAGGCTACCGATGCCCTCGGGACCGCCGATGATGACGGCCGGGAGCCCGAGCTGTTCGATCAGCTCGACTCTCGGGTCTTCCAGGCGGGGGTCGACGACGAGCACGCCGTCGACGCGCCGCTCTGCCCACCAGCGTCGGTAGACGGCCATCTCGGCCTCGAGGTCGTGGACCACCTGGAGTGTGAGGCCGACCGAGCGACTCGACAACTCGGTTTCGATGCCGGCTATCAACTCCATGAAGAACGTCTCGAAAGCAAGCGTCCGGGCCGGTCGCGCCAGCACGAGCCCGCACGCGCCGGCGCGTGCTCCCGACAGGGCCCGAGCCGCGCTGTTCGGGTACCAGCCGATATCGTCGGCGATCTTGAGGATGCGCTGGCGGGTGACTTCGGAGATCCCCGGCCGGCCGTTGAGCGCGTACGACACGGCGCCCTTCGATACCCCTGCGCGAAGCGCAATGTCGGCGATCGTCACTCTGTGGCGCAGGTTCGTCTTCTGGGTCACTGGAACTTCCTCCTGTCCGCCAGCTCGCGATGCCGGTGGACGTTGATGCAACGCTCTAGAGGCCGTCATGGCCTGCACCTGTCACCAGGGAGGAAGGTGAAACGGGTAAGTGGGCTCTGGAGTGCATGGGGGCGAGCTGGCTGGCCGAGCACGATGAGTTCGACGTCCTTCTTGAAGTCGCTGAGAAAGTGTAGCCCGATCAGGTCGATGACCCTGTTGGCAGTCTCCAGGTGAAGGATGGGGCCACAGGCCGGGTGGACCGCAGGTAACGATCTCTCCCGCGAGTCGGCAGTCGAGTTGGCGCACCCGACACCTCGACAGACCGTAGGCTCTGGACCGGTTCATATGAGCGCTGGCTCCGAATGGCGCGTAAGAGGAAAGGCACACCATGGCTAACGAGACTGTCTTCAAGCGCTACGCCGGCAATCCCATCGTGACCGCGAGCGCTGTCCCCCGGGCCAACAGCATCCACAACTCGGCAATCGTCAAGAGGGGTGAAGGCGACTATGCGGGCGTGTTCCGCGTGGACGAGATCAGCATGGACTTCGTGCTCCGCGTCGGGTTCAGCAGAGACGGGATCAGCTGGGACATCGACCCCGAGCCAATTCAAATGCAGAGCAACGATCCTGAGGTCTTCGTCACCAGTTACAGCTACGACCCTCGCCTTACGCTTTTGGAAGGCACCTACTATCTCACCTGGTGCAACGCCGGTCCCCAGGGCCCGAAAATCGGGTTTGCCACTACCAAGGACTTCAAAACCTTCACCCAAGGCGAGGACCTGCTGCCCCCGGCCAATCGCAACTGCGTCGTCTTCCCCCGCAAGATCAATGAGAAATACGCCATTTTCCACCGGCCTTCTGACCGTGGTCATACGCCGTTCGGCGACATTTTCTATGCGACGAGCCCTGACTTCGTGCATTGGGGCTGCCATCGGTTCGTCTTCGGACCGATGGGCGGCTGGCAGGGTCTGAAAACTGGCCCCGGTCCTGCGCCCATCGAGACCGATGAGGGCTGGTTGCTCATTTACCACGGAGTGTGGCGAAGCTGCAGCGGCTACCTGTACTGCATCGGCGGCGCGCTCTTGGATCTCGACGAGCCTTGGAAGGTGCTCTACCGCACCAAGGACTACCTGCTTGCGCCGACCGAGAGCTACGAAAGGGTCGGTGACGTCCCCAACGTGTGCTTCCCCAGCGCCGCGGTGATGGAACCAGATGAGACGCTTCGTCTTTACTACGGCTGCGCCGACACCTGTGTTTCGATGGCCGAGGCCAAGCTGTCAGACGTGATCGAGTTCGTCAAGACCCACAGCTTTTGAACCGGCAGGGATCGCTGAGCGCCACCGATAGTCGGGAGTGAGTGGTCCCCGTTCCAAGAGTTGGGCGATCCGGTACTAGCCGGCGGCCTGGAGGAGGGCCTCCTCGTAGACGCGGGCGAGACGATCCCAGCGCTCGTTCGCCGCGTGGTCGATCTCTCGGCGGCTCGAGTCCGCGTCGAACCAGGCGACCGTCTCTTGAATCCCTGCCGAGAATGGAACAGTGGCCTTGTAATCGGTCACGAGCCTGCGCAGCTTCGCGTTGTCGAACACCGCGCTGTGGGCCTTGTCCCCCCACAGATTGCCCTCCTCCTCGGCGTTTGAGGCAACGATGCCGTCACTCGGGACGTGCAGGATCTTCGGTTCGACACCCGCAGCCCTGCCCACAAGCGCATAGATCTGGTTCCAGGTAAGGCTCTCTTCCGACGTGATGTGAAAGTCCTCGCCGATGGCGTCGGGACACCCGAATAGTCCGATCAATCCCTTGGCGAAGTCGCTGTTGTGCGTCAAGGTCCAGATGCTGGTCCCGTCACCGGGAACGATGACGCTCGCTCCCCGGCGCATGCGGTCGACGATCGTGTACGGCTTCTGCCAGCTTCCGATGACGACTGGGATCTGGGAAGGCCCGTAGGTCAACGACGGCCTGACGATGGTCGCCGGGAATCCCGTTGTGCCGAATACCCGCCGAAGGATCTCCTCGCATGCGATCTTGTCGCGCGCGTACTGCCAGTACGGGTTCACCGTGGGCGTCGACTCGGTGATCATCCAGTGCGACGGCGGTTTCTCGTACACCGATGCCGAGCTGATGAACACGTACTGGCCGGTGCCGGCAAAGACCCGGATGTCCTGCTCGACCTGGCGCGGTTCGTAACCGACCCATTGGACGACGACGTCGAAATCGCGCCCCTCTACGGCTGTCCTGACCTGGCTTTCGGCGGCGGCGTCAGCCGTCAGCACGCGCTCTGGAGCGACGACCGTCGGAAGCCTGGACCGCCCGCGGTTCAACAGCCACAGCTCATGACCGGCTGCCACCGTCGCAGCAGAGCACGCCGTGCTGATGAGACCGGTCCCGCCGATGAACAAGATGCGCATCCAGCTAGCTCCTTGGCCTCTTCGAAGACGTGACAGCGACTNNAATCACGCTTGTGAAAGCTCGCGCGCTCTTGGCGATCGCAGCAGTCATCGGCTCAGTGATCGCCATGCCGGCGACGGGACCTCTCGCGGCTGCGACATCCCATTGGGAGGCCGCACAGTTGATGTAACCGGCAACCGCCCGGAACGAGGGAGTCGACCGTGGAGCTGATGAGCATCGGTGAGTTCGCCCGGCAGTCCCGGTTGTCGCAGAAGGCACTTCGTCTCTACGACGAGCTCGGCCTTCTGCTGCCGGCGCGTGTCGATCCGGATTCGGGCTATCGCTCTTACGAGATCGGTCAGCTGGAACGGGCCCGCCTGGTGGCGACGCTTCGCGAGATCGGGGTCCCACTTGCCGAGATCAAGGTCGTAATCGGTCTGGAGCCGCAAGTCGCCGCCCGGCAGGTCGCCGGATACTGGTCCGGTGTCGAGCGGGACCATGCGGCCCGTCGGGACCTGGCCAACTACATCGTCAACAGCCTGAACGGAAAGAGGTCGGTCATGTACGAGGTCGCTACCCGGAGATCCCGGCGCCCAGTGGCTGTGTCTCAAGCGGAACGTGGATCAACCGGGGGCCTGGGCCCTAGGAAAGGAGTTCGTCGCAATCCTCAAGGACCGCCCGTTGTCGCGTATGGAAGGTGCCGCCGGGGCTGCCTTCTGCATCTACCACGGAGAGGTCAGCGAGGACAGCGACGGTCCGATCGAATGGTGCCAGCCGGTGCCCGAGGGCGAGGCTGACGAGCTCGCGGCAGGGTTTCCTGAGTTCAGCCTGCGCACCGAGCCCGCTCACGAAGAGGCATTCGTCCACGTTGGTCCGGGAAACCAGATCAGCTCCTCGCAGTGGCAGCTCGTCTCCGAGGCCCTCCGCGCCTGGGGCGCCGAGAGAGACCGGCAAGCGAGCGAACTGGGTGTCCGGGTGACTTTCAGCACTTCCTCCCCGGTGACCGCTGCGAGCGTACCGGACTGCGACTTCGCCGTTCCGCTGCGCTGATGTCGGCCGTGACACGAGCTGCCAGTCGAGACGCTGGGCCGCGGGCTCGGCTGCCGCCAGCGAAGCGGGACCGCTCAGGGCACGACGAGAATCGGGAAGCGGCCCCGCGCAAGCAGCTGTCGCGGGACACCGCCGAGGTGAAGAGCCGGGTGGGCTGAGCGCCCCACGACAACGAGATCGGCTTTGCAGTCCTCCGCCAGTAGCTCGAGCTCGGCGGCAACCTCACCGCTGCGGCAGGTGAAGTCGCCGCGAACGCTTGCCTGGCCCAGCTCCTGGGCCACGAAGCGTGCGAGGTTATCGTCGCTTTCGGCGTCACCGACGAGAGGCACAGGCGCAAAGAACCCGCCGAGAGCGGCTGCCCCGGGCACGTGGGAGACGAAACACGCGTGGACGCAGCCCTGCTCGCGCACCGCCAGGCCGACGGCCATCGCGAAGGCACGGTAGCTCGGCTTCGAACCGTCCGTCCCGACGACGATGCTTCTGATGCTCATGCCCTACTCTCGCGCGGCGGGCGCCGTGGAGCCGGGGAGTGCGGATCCGATCAGCTCACCGGGCGATTGCGCGGCGCCGGCCTCGTCGGCCGCTCCATTCGCTCCACTGCCCTGGGCCGCGCTGTCGAGCGGGTCCGGGACCGCTTTGCCATCGCGATCGTGGTGGATCCGCAATCCGTGACCGTGGTGGAGGCCGGCCCTCTGGGCAATCGACTCCTCGTCCACGTGGATGAACTTCTCGCCTCGAAGCGCCGAGGCGATCGCTGCGATCACGCTCATGACCACGGCAAAACCGAGGATGAGCATCAGGGCATCCTTGAACGGGGGGCCGATGAGGTGGGGGAAGAACGCCCGGCCGGTGATGGCGGCTGCCTGGCCGGGAGCGAGATGGTTGAGCACCGCAGGGCCGAGGAGGCTCTTCAGCGGGTTCAAGCCCAAGAAGGCGGCGAAGATGTAGCCGAGGGGCGGCACGTGGGAGAGCTGGGCAGCGTTGGCGGCGGGGACCCCGTGAGCGAGAAGGCCCTTGTACATCGCCGCAGGCACCCTGGAGTTCAGCCCGATGACGAGCAGAGTGAAGAAGAGCCCCAT
>PMZN01000144.1:9774-10367 GCA_003170375.1 Acidimicrobiaceae bacterium
CCGATCCCTGAGACGAACATCACCGCGGCGAAGGGCCAGTAGGAGAAATTCGCCGGGAAGGTCATCATCACCGCGTACATCGCCCCCGAGAGCAACATCCCGGCCGTGGCGAAGGGACGGGCGCCGTAGCGGTCCGAGAGCTTGCCCGAGATCGGCCCGGAGACCACGAAGCCGATCATGAACGGGATCATGTAGATCCCGGCCCACAGCGGGGTTCTTGTGAAGCTGTAACCGTGCTGGGGTAGCCAGATGCCCTGGAACCAGATCATCAACATGAACTGGAAACCGCCCCGCCCTACCGACCCGAGGAACGACGCTGCGTTGCCGGCGGTGAACGCCCGGATGCGAAACAACGACAGGCGGAACATGGGTTCGTCCACCCTCATCTCGACGACGACGAAGACGACGAGACACGCCAGACCGCCGAACATCATCTCCAGCACGAAGGGATTCCCCCAGCCGGTGAGGGAGTGGCCGTAGGGCTTGATGCCGTAGGTGGCGCCGGTGAGGATCATCGCGAGGCCAGCGGCAAAGGAGAGGTTCCCGAGCCAGTCGATCTTCGCCTTGATGCGGACGCCGATCTCCTTCAGCTT
>PMZN01000089.1 GCA_003170375.1 Acidimicrobiaceae bacterium
ACGGTGTTGACCACTATCCAGATCACGATCATCCCGAGGAAGATGAAGATGAACGGCCACGAGCCTCCGAAACTGGCGATGTGGTCGGCGACGCGCTCTCCGAAAGAGCGAGCGGCTCGTTGTCACTGACCCGAAGCATGCTTGCCTCTACGACCGCCCTGTCACTTTGTAGCAGCCCGGTCTTCTCGTGCCTCCATATAGCCTGAAGGTCGTGGACAATCTCGCTTGGGCCCGGCTCGCGATCGTCGAGCAGGCCCGCGATGATGGCTGCCGTCAGTCTCGCCTGGCGGCGCCGCAAGCGCCGCCGCCACCCTGCGCCCGGACGGTGACGGAACTCCCTGCCGGGCTGCGCAGCCCTTGAAAGGCCCGGCCTCGTCGCTGATCGACCGACAAGACCGTTCCCGTCGCCGCTGGCTCGTAGCCGGGATCCTGGCCGTCTGGGGTCCCGGCCTCGTTGTGATGCTCGCGGACACCGACGCCGGAAGCCTGATAACGGCCGCCCAGTCCGGGTCCGAGTGGGGTTACCGGATGGTCCTTCCCCAGCTCGTGCTGATTCCGATTCTTTTCGTCGTGCAGGAGATGACGGTCCGCCTTGGCATCCTCACGAACAAGGGTCAGGGGGCCCTCATCCGGGAGCATTTCGGGCGGGGATGGGCGCTGCTCGCAGCGGCGCCGCTCTTCGCATCGGGTGTCGGCGCCCTGTTCACCGAGTACGCCGGTATCGCCGGCGTCGGCGAGCTCTTCGGGGTCCCCCGCGCCTTGACGGTCCCAGTCGCCGCGGCGTTCCTGATCGGCGTCGCCATGACCGGCAGCTATCGGCGGGCCGAGCGGATCGGGATAGCGCTTGGGCTCGCGGAACTGGTCTTCATCCCCGCCGTCGTGATGGCGCATCCAAGCCTTCGCGCTATCGGCCAAGGTCTGGGGCACGTGCCGCTCGGCGACAGATCCTATGTGTTCCTCCTGGCTGCCAACGTCGGCGCGGTGATCATGCCGTGGATGGTCTTCTATCAGCAGGGTGCGGTGCTCGACAAAGGCCTCCAGCCGCTGGATATTCCCAGTGAACGCCGTGACACGGCGGTCGGGGCCGTACTCACCCAGGCGATCATGATCGGCGTGGTGCTCACCTTCGCGGCTACCGTCGGCCGCGCTCATCTGGGGACAACGCTTCACACCGTTGCGGACATGTCCTCGGCACTGCGTCCCTTCCTCGGCGCGATCGGAGCGAAGGTCCTGCTTGGAACGGCGGTGCTCGGCGCCGCTCTTGTCGCTGCCCTCGTCGCATCGTTGGCTGGCGCCTGGGGGATCTCCGAGGTCTTCGGATGGACTCACACTCTCAATGAACGGCCAGATCGCAAGACGGCCAAGTTCTACCTCACCTACGGCTTGGCCCACGTACTCGGGGCGACCATCGTTCTTCTCAGCTTGAATCTCGTCAGGTTGGTGATCGACGTCGAGGTGATGAACGCGCTCCTCCTACCGATCGTGCTCGGCTTCTTGTTGGTGCTCGAAGCGCGGGCCCTGCCGAGCGAGCATCGAATGCACGGGGCGCGACGAGTCATCGCGACCGGCCTCTGCCTGGTCATCATTGTCTTCGGGCTTTTCATGGTGCCGGCGACGCTCGCACGGGCGTAGCCGACCCGGCCAGTCGACGCGGCCGGTCAACCCGGCTGATCGGCCGCCGTGCGATCCGGGCCCCATGAGCGCAGCGCGGAAAGGCGCGTCGAGACACCGGTCGCCGTGGCCTGGAGGCTGGGCAGCAACTCTCTGATCTGATCGTCGGTCATGCGCGACGACGGACCCTGAACCGCTACCGCCGCCACGGCCCAGCCGCCGGCAGTTCGTACTGGCACCGCGACGGTCCGCACGGACGGTTCGCGTTCCTCGTCGTTGATGGCCCAGCCCTGATCGCGTGTCTCCTCGAGGACGCGGCTCAGCACCGAACGGGAGGTGATGGTCGATCCCGTGAGCTTGGTCAGCTTTGGTACGGCCCGGACAGCCTCGTTCGGATCGGGATCGAAGGCCAGTAGGACCTTCCCCATGGCCGAGGCGTACGCGGGCACACGTTTACCTGCGCCCTGATCGAAGCGCAGGCTTTGAGCCGAAGGCACACAGAGCAGTACGAGCACCTCGCCGCCGTCGCGCACGCCCAGGTTGACCGACTCGCCACTTGTGGCGGCGAGGGACTCGAGCAAGGGGCGCACAGCTGAGATGCCCAAGGCGTCAGCTGCTCTGGAGCCCAGCGGGACAAGGGCTACGCCAAGCCCGTAGCGCTCGGTCAGCGGGTCGTGCGCGAGCAGCTCGGCGCAGCACAGGGCCCGCAAGAGGCGGTGGGCGGTGGCAGGAGTGAGGCCGGTGAGCTGGGCGAGCTCGCTCAACGATCGGGTGGGCGGTCCCACCTCGAAAGAGCGCAGCAGCCCGAGCGCCCGCTCTACCGCTTGACTCCCGGTCCGGCGGGCTCCTTCCGTGACCATGGTGCCTTTGACCGTAGTCGGCGTCCGCTCGTTCCACAATACAAGAGACATTCCACATTGAGATAACTCTGACTTGAATAGTCGGATTTCTCCATCTAATGTCGACGCGTCCTACCGGACTCCAGAAAGGGTTGACGCGCATGAAGATCGCGGAAGACATTACTCAGCTCATCGGGAACACACCCCTGGTGCGGCTGCGTCGCTTGGCTGGGGAAGGCGGGGCGAAGGTTGTAGCCAAGCTCGAGTTCTTCAACCCGGCTCACAGTGTGAAGGACCGCATCGGTGTCGCAATGATCGATGCGGCCGAGGAGGCAGGGTTGATCGGGCCCGACACGATCATCCTCGAGCCCACCAGCGGCAACACCGGGATCGCGTTGGCGATGGTGTGCGCGGCCCGTGGCTACAAGTGCGCGTTCACGATGCCCGAGACAATGTCCAAGGAGCGGCGGGCGCTGCTTAGGGCCTACGGGGCCGAGCTCATCTTGACGCCGGGGCCNNNGCTGAGGAGATCTGGAACGACACCGACGGCGAAGTCGACATCGTCGTCTCCGGGGTCGGCACCGGGGGAACCATAACGGGCGTCGGCCAGGTGCTCAAGGCGCGAAAGCCCTCCGTGAAGCTCGTGGCGGTCGAGCCGGCAGCCTCGCCGGTCCTCTCGGGCGGCCAGAAGGGGCCTCATCCGATCCAGGGCATCGGCGCAGGCTTTGTCCCGGCGATCCTCGATATGGACGTCATCGACGAGATCATCACCGTCGAGAACGCCGATGCGTTCGACCTCGCGCGCCGGGCAGCGCGCGAGGAAGGCCTGCTCGTTGGCATCTCCTCAGGTGCGGCGATCTGGGCCGCTTTGCAGGTGGCGGCGCGCCCCGAGAACTCCGGCAAGTTGATCGTCGTGATCATCCCGTCGTTCGGCGAGCGCTACCTCTCCACCGCTCTGTTCGAGGGTCTCAGCGACTGACCATGCTC
>PMZN01000048.1 GCA_003170375.1 Acidimicrobiaceae bacterium
CTCCGCGACGTGCAGGAGGCGGCGTCGCACGCCGACCCGCGAACGACAATGCGTTATGACCGGGCGCGGGTGTCATTGGACAGGCACGCCACCTACATCGTCGCCGCGTTCGTGGCGGGGGCGGCCCGGTAGCACTCAGCGCCAGTCAGACGGACACATCTCCGTCGATCGGGACGCGATCCGCATCCCGATGCGTCCCAGCCCTACTGCGCGAGAAGGAATGTTCTGGCGCTGTCAGATGGGAGGCCAGCTTGTTACTCGAAGGCAGTCTTGCCCAGTGGCACCCTGCGCCCAGCCAGCCCTAGGAGCTCCCCGCCGAAACATCGGGGCTGATTGCCAACCTCAAGCCCCGCCATCGCTGGACAGGCAACCGGTGACCCCTCTCACCAGTCCGAGCGTTGATGCTAAACGATGGCCTTGACGTCGAGGTTGCGGAAGCGCTGGTTTGTCATCAGCTCAGGCCCCATGCTTTGGAGGAACTCCGAGAGGGCCGGGTGGTTCGACTGCTTCATGGCCTCCTCATAGGAGGGGAACTCGACGATGGAGATGTAGGTGCCAGGCTTGTCCCGATCCTCGGCCACCCGGCTGGTGGTGAAGGTCATGACACCAGGATGCTCTTCGCGGAACTTCAGGATCGCCTTCTGGACCGCCTCGACGTCGTTCGTCTCGTACTCGATCAACTGGATGAATCCGGCCATCGGATGCTCCGTTTCCGCCCTTGCTTGGGCCTCGGTGTAGACACACGGATGAGTGGCGACCCTGTGGCCGACCCCCGCGGTAGAGGATATCGGCGAGGCTGGCCCGGGGCGAGGGGTGATGCGATCAGCTGGGTGCGTGGTGAGATGTAGGACGACATCAGGTCTCGCGCTCATCGCACGGCGATCATCGCGAGCTAACCCGCCCGTTTCACGGCTTTCGCGGATCTGGTGAGCTGAAAGACGCGAAAGTGGCCTTTCCGTCAGGGAAACTTGAGGTGTTGAAGCAACAAGAACCCCTCACGGAAAGGCACCCTCTAGATGAAGAAGCGTAGCGGCCGACTGGGGCAGATGAGAGTCACTGCTGACGGCCAAGGGGTGGTCTCCCATGCCGGGGCCGAGCTGCTCAGAGAGCTGGCCGGCTTCACCGGGTTGATCGATGCCTGGGACCACGTCCTCATCAGCACCTACAAGTCGGTGCCTGTCCATTACCCAGGCAGCGTGCTCGCCGACCTCGCCGTCGCCATCGCGGACGGGGCCGACTCGATCAGCGATTTGAAGGTTCTTCGCGATCAGCCACGGCTGTTCGGCTCCGTCGCCTCCAAGCCCACTGCCTGGCGGGTGCTCGACCGGGTGAGCGCGGCACATCTCTGTGGTCTGCGCCGGGGACGGGCCGAAGCGAGGGCACGGGCCTGGGCGGCGGGAGCAGAGCCGGATCTTTCCTCCGAGCTCTGCCTCGATGTGGACGCCACGATCGTCCAGGCGCACTCTGACAAGGAGCTCGCCGCCCCGACTTGGAAACGCACTTACGGCTTCTACCCGCTCGCCTGCTTTCTCGACCGGCCCGAGGTCTCTTCCGGCGAGGCACTCGCCGCCATCCTTCGACCTGGCAACGCCGGCTCCAACACGGCGGCGGACCACGAGATCGTGCTCGCCCGGGCGATCGACTCCCTCCCCGAGCACGCCCGTCCCCGTCCCGGCGACGACTCGTCGCCCTCCTACGTCGTCCGCTCCGACTCGGCCGGGGCGACCCACCACTTCGCCAAGGTCTGCCGGGAGATGGGGGTCGCCTTCAGCTTCGGCTTCCCGATCACCGCCGAGATGCGCGAGGCGATCGTCTCGCTCCATCCCTCTTCTTGGCGCCCGGCGGTCGAAGATGACGGCTCGCGCCGCGAGGGAGCCTTGGTCGCCGAGGTGACCAAGCTGATCGACCTGCGGGCCTGGCCGGAGGGCTCGCGGGTGATCGTGCGCAAGGAGCGACCGCACCCCGGTGCCCAGCTCAGCCTCTTCGACACGATCTGTGGCTTTCGCCACACGGCCTTCATCTTCGCTCCACGTGACGCCCGAGAAAGAGAGCGCCGCTCCATGGCCGCCTTGGAGCTCCGCCACCGCCAGCACGCCCGGGTCGAGGACCGCATCCGCCAGGGCAAGGCGGCGGGGCTCAAGAACCTGCCCTGCGCCGAAGCGGAGGAGAACGACGCCTGGCTCGAGTGCGTGCTCGCGGCGGCAGACCTCGTCTGCTGGTCGAAGCTCCTCTGCTTCGCCGACGACGACGACCTTGCCCGTTGCGAAATCGCTGCCTTCCGCTACAAGATCTTGCACATGGCCGCCCGAATCACACGTTCCGGGCGGGTGGTGCGGCTACGGCTCGATCGCTCGTGGTTCTGGGCGAAGGCCCTCGCCCTCGGCTTCGATCGGCTGCGTGCGGCGTTTGCCTGAGACGCCCAACCTCGTGCCGGCGAGAGGTCCGGTGCCGTCAGGAAGCTGCTGGTAGATCCGTGACCTAACGCGCCCTCGCACCGAGACGGGCTCGTACTACACGGCCTCCCGGAACTCCAGCCACGCTGGCACGCCCGAGCGGACGTGTCCGGG
>PMZN01000163.1:0-191 GCA_003170375.1 Acidimicrobiaceae bacterium
GTCATGATGCGCATGTTCACGACCACATACGGCGAGTCGGTGACCTCAACGCCGACGTGTGCGATCGAGGACCCGAGCTGACCCATGGAGAAAGGAACGACATACATGGTCCGGCCCCGCATCGCCCCTCGGAACAGGTCCGTCAATGTCGCGCGCATCTCGGAGGGGTCCACCCAGTTGTTCGTAGGGCC
>PMZN01000163.1:228-396 GCA_003170375.1 Acidimicrobiaceae bacterium
CCATCGCACCACTCGACCCGGTCGGGCTGGGTGAGCGCGGCGACAGCGTCGACCCAGTCAAGGAGTTTGCGGTTGCGAGTCTCTGCCATTGAGCGATCGTAGACGACGGTACTTTGTGCTCCCAATTCGCCCGGGCGGGCTTGCACCGCTACGTCAAGCGTCCCGTCT
>PMZN01000163.1:467-5954 GCA_003170375.1 Acidimicrobiaceae bacterium
GACGTGGGCTGGAAGGCGCTGGCTGTCAACGTGAGCGACATTGCCGCGATGGGCGGAAGACCCCTGCACGCGCTTGTCACCGTCGTGGGCGCGAGCGCATTCATGATCGAGGCGCTGGTCCGCGGGCTCGCCGAGGCCGCAGCGGCCTACGAGTGCGCCATCGTGGGCGGCGACCTCTCCTCCGGTCCGTGTCTTGTCGTTTCCGTGGCCATCACCGGTACCACGGGGGAGCGGGAGGCGGTCCTTCGTTCCAAGGCTCAACCGGGAGACCTGCTGTTTGTCACGGGGACCCTCGGCCGCTCGGCAGCCGGGCTCAGGACCTTGCGCGCCCACGCCGGCCTCGCCGCTCGAGCGCCTGCAGACCTCGACGGGGAGGCGCAGCCGGCCGGTGGCCCGACGGCGGCCCCGGAGCTCGCGGCCGCCTACCGCCGGCCCGTCGCCCGAGTGGTGGAGGGACTGGCGGCCTCGGCAAGCGGGGCGACGGCGATGATCGACATCTCCGATGGGCTCGGGATCGATCTCGACCGCCTCGCGACCGCTTCGGGAGTCGGAGTCGTGCTGGACGCCGTCCCGACGGCGGAGGGGGCGACTCGTGACGAAGCGCTCGCCGGCGGCGAGGACTACGAGCTCGTCTTCGCCGCCCGTGATCCTGGCGCCGTCGCAAGGGCTTTCGAGGCCGCGAGATTGCGGCCGCCTATCCGCATCGGTGCGTGCGTCGCGGACCCGACGCTGCGGCGGATCGGGGCCGAGCTCTTAGCAGTCTCGGGGTGGGAACACAGCCTGAAGTGAGCGCGGGGCGCAGATAGGCGCCGCGCTCAGGTGGGCGACGCTCAGGCCGTGTGCTGAGCGAGGATCCGCCGCGGTGGCTTGACGACCCTGCCCGCACGGATGCACGAGGTGCACACGTTCAAGTGGGTCGGGGTCCCGTTCACGAGCGCGCGAACGCGCTGGATGTTCGGGTCCCAACGACGCTTCGTGCGCCGATGGGAGTGGGACACGTTCATCCCGAAGCCCGGGTGCTTCCCACAGATCTCGCATACGGCTGCCACGTTGACGCGTTCCTCGAGAGAGAGTTCCTACAGATCGACGAGGTGTGACGTTAGCATCCATTGGAATGGCGCCGTGCGAAACTGATCCGCGACCACCGGCAGTGCCATGCCGCGCTCTGAACCGGTGACCGCTCATGCCGCTGAAGCCGATCTCACCGCCGGCCTGACTCCAGAGCACCTCGTGATGGTGATGCATGCCTTTTCCGAGGGCTTGGAGCTCCACCGTAACGTCGTGAATCGGCTCAACGTCTACCCGGTCCCCGACGGCGATACCGGCACCAACATGGCCCTCACGGTCGAGAGCGTCGTGAAGGCGCTGGACGGCCTGGACCCCGAGACCGCTGACGGTGGCGCGATGGGCGCCGCATGCCGGGCGATCGCGAGCGGGTCGCTCATGGGGGCACGAGGCAACTCGGGAGTCATCCTCTGTCAGATCCTCCGCGGCATCTCGGGCACCTTCGCTCCCTGCCAGATGGTCGGGGCGCACGAGGCAGCCGTCGCCCTAGCAGAAGGCAGCGCCGCGGCGCGAGCCGGGGTCATGCGTCCCGTCGAAGGCACGATGCTGACCGTCGCGGCCGACGCGGCCACAGCCGCGCGAAGGGTCGACGAGAACGGCGGCGGGGATCTGTTGGAGGTATTCGAGGCGGCCAGGGAAGCCGCCGTCTCGTCTCTTTGGCGCACACCCGACCTGTTGCCGGTCCTCGCGCAGGCCGGTGTGGTCGACGCGGGCGGGGCTGGCCTCGTGCTGCTGTACGACGCCTTCTTGCACGTGATCGACGGGCGGCCCATCGCCGATCGCCTGCCTCTGCCTCCGGAGGTGGCCGACAAAGTCGCCGGCGGCTTCGCAGGTGACCACTCCTCACAGAGCGCAGGCGGCTTCGCCGGCGCGAGCCGCGTCGCGACAGTGCAGGGCTCATCGAATCACGACGGCCCGACGGTCCGGACCGCAGGCCCGGCCGGCGGCGAAGCTGCGGGTGGCGCAAGCCCGCGTTACGAAGTCATGTACTTCCTCGAGGCTCCCGACGAGACGCTCGGCGCGTTCAAGAGCGTCTGGGCGGGCATCGGCGACTCGATCGTCGTCGTCGGCGGCGACGGCTTGTGGAACTGCCACATCCACACTGACGACATCGGCGCGGCGATTGAAGCGGCGCTCGACGTAGGGCGCCCACGCGACATACGAGTCACCGACCTGGTCGACCAGGTCGAGGAGGAGTCGTGGGTGCGCCGCGCGGTCGAGTTCGACGCCGACGCGGCACCGAGCGCCGAGGAGCCTGCGCCGGTGACCTCAGTCGTCGCTGTGGCGACGGGCGACGGGATCCGTCGCATCTTCTATTCGCTCGGTGTCCACCACATCGTGGCTGGGGGACAGTCGATGAACCCGTCCACTGCGCAGATCCTCGAGGTCGTTGAGTCCGTCCCGGGCGCCGAGGTGGTGATCCTTCCCAACAACAAGAACATCGTGCCTGTGGCCGAACAGGCCTGCGAGCTCTCGGGCAAACCGGCATTCGTCGTCAATACCCCCGGCATCCAGGAGGGCTTTGCCGCACTCCTCGAGTACGACCCCGAGGCCACCGCTGAGGTGAACGCGAGCGTCATGCGGGCGGCCGCCGGCAGGGTTCGCGCAGGGGAGGTGACCCGGGCAGTTCGTGCGAGCGACTCGGCGGCGGGCCGTATCGCGGCGGGGGACTGGATCGGGCTGTCGCGCAGCGGAATCGAGTCGGTCGCCACGACGCTCCCGGAGGCCACCTGTGGCCTCCTCGCCAAGCTGCTCGGTGATGGCGACGAGATCGTGACCCTGATCGAGGGCGCGGGCGCGACCGCGGCCGATACCCGACGGGTCACCGAGTGGCTGCACGAGAATCGGCCGGGCATCTCCCTCGAGCTGCACCGCGGGGGCCAGCCGCTCTACCCGTACTTCGTCTCGGTCGAGTGAGCGGGGCGGCGGGAGGCCGCAAGTTGCGGTTTCTCGGGGACAAGGGCGTAGCCGAGCTTCGCAGCGTCAAAGCGCGCAAGGCCGCGGGACTGGGGTTGATGGGCATCGAAAGCGTGCTGGACCTGCTGATGCACTACCCACGTCGCTACATAGACCGTCGCCACCAGTCCGAGATCGGGGCGCTCGCCGAGGACGAGGAGGCGATGGTCACCGCGACGGTGCAACGTGTCTCCACTCGCCGCACAAAGGGCGGGAAGACGATGGTGCAGATCGTCGTCGAGGACGCGACGGGGCGCCTCAATCTCGTGTTCTTCAACCAACCGTGGCGAGCCCGCCAGCTGGCGGTGGGCTCGGAGGTCGTCGTCTTCGGCCGCACCGAGATGTACAGGGATGCCCGCCAGATGACCAACCCCGTAGTCGACCTCGTCGGCGACCAGACGGGCCGCCTCGTGCCCGTGTACCCGCAGTCGGGCAAGGCCAAGATCGGCTCCACGGAGATCGCTGGGTACGTGGCCGAGGCGCTGGAGCGCACCGGGCGCCTGGCAGAGGTCCTGCCATCCCGGTTCATCGACGAGCTCGGCCTGGTCGGGCGCACGGAGGCGTTCCGTGGGATACACGCCCCCGAGAGCCTCGAGGAGAAAGACGCCGCCAGGCGCCGCCTCGCCTTCGACGAGCTCCTGAGGCTCCAGCTCATCCTCGTCATGAAGAAACGAGCCGCCGCGACCCAGGCCCCCGGGATCCCTCACGTCGTCACGCCGCCTTTGGGCAAGGCGAGCCTGGTCGCGGAGTTCCTCGGGCACCTGCCATTCCAGCTGACCGCCGCCCAAGAGCGGGCGATCCGGGAGGTGGCCGCTGATCTCGCCGCCTCGCACCCGATGCACCGCCTCTTGCAGGGCGACGTCGGCGCCGGCAAGACGGTCGTGGCACTGGCTACCCTTCTTTATGGCGTGCAGGGCGGCCATCAGGGCGCCCTCATGGTCCCGACAGAAGTGCTCGCCGAGCAGCACTACCTCGCCGCTCGCAGCTTCCTCGCCGGATTGGAGGTCACAGACAGCGCCTGCATAGGAGGCGCGCGCCCTCTCGAGGTCGCACTGCTCACCAACCGGACAACGGGCGGTGAGCGGGCAAGGATCCAGGCCGAGCTGGTGGCCGGGAGCCTCGACCTCGTCGTGGGCACGCACGCCTTGTTGACCGACAACATCCGTTTCCGCTCGCTCGGGGTCGTTGTGATCGACGAGCAGCATCGCTTCGGGGTCGAGCAGCGCGCGGCCCTGAGGGAGAAGGGCCCGGCGACCCTGGCAGGCGACGGCGCCGGCGAGGGTGAAGGCCCGAGCGGAGCTCCGGAGGCCGACCAGGGTTCGCGGCACCCTGACGTGCTCGTGATGACTGCGACCCCGATCCCGCGCACAGCCGCGATGACGGTCTACGGGGATCTCGACCAGACCGTCCTCGACGAGCTGCCAGTCGGGCGGACGCCGGTGACAACCGCTTGGCTGAACGGGCCCGAGGAGTACGCGACCGCGTGGGAGCGGGTGCGCAAGGAGATCGCGGCCGGCCACCAGGCCTATGTGATCTGCCCGCTCGTGGGCGGTGGACAACCCGAGGACGAGGAGCCGGAACCACTTCAGGAGGTACGCGAGCCCGAGAACTACGAGCCGGAGAACTACGAGCCNNGGCCGGGCGCGTCCGGATCCCGATGCTGCCCATCGTCGGCCTCGGGCTCGGGGCCGACGAGACCCCCAAGCAACCGCCGAAATCGGTGGTGGAGGAGTATGCGCGGCTTTCTTCCGGCGAGCTCACGGGGTTCGCCGTCGGGCTCCTCCACGGGCAGCTTGCATCGAAGGAGAAGGAAGCCACGATGGCCGCTTTCCGGCGCGGCGAGCTGCAGGTGCTAGTTGCCACGACGGTCATAGAGGTCGGCGTCGACGTGGCGAACGCGACCGTGATGGTGATCGAGGACGCGGACCGTTTCGGTATCGCCCAGCTCCATCAGCTCCGGGGCAGGGTCGGCCGCGGGACTGACAAGTCGTGGTGCTACCTCTTGGCGGAGGCCGTGACGGACGGCGCGGCACGGCGCCTGCGAGCTCTCGAAGATTCTAACGACGGGTTCGAGCTGGCAGAGGTCGACCTCGAGCTTCGGGGCGAGGGCACCGTCTTCGGGATACGGCAGAAGGGCAGGAGCGATCTGCGCCTCGCGTCGCTTCGCCGGGACAAGCCGCTGGTCCGGGCGGCCCGGCGGGTGGCCGAGGCGATCGTCGACGAGGACCCGACCCTCGACGCGCACCCGCTGCTCGCAGACGAGGTCCACCTGTTCGTGGCCGAGGAGTCGGAGGAATTCGTCCTGAAGGGCTGAGCCGGCGACCGACACCCGTCGCGACCCTTGAGCACTCGGCGGGCCTCGCGGTTCTACCGTGGTGGCATGCGCGTTATCGGAGGCACGGCAAAGCAGCGCCGGCTGCGCGCTCCCGACTCGCCAGACCTGCGGCCGACGAGCGATCGGGTGCG
>PMZN01000149.1:0-395 GCA_003170375.1 Acidimicrobiaceae bacterium
CGCATGAAGCGCTCGAGATCGTCGTGGAAGTCCTGTGCGGTCGCATATCGGGCCTGCGGCTGCTTGGCCATCGCATGCATGATGATCGCCTCGAGATCGCGCGGCACCCGGGGCTCGATCACGCTCGGGAGAGCTGCCGTTTCCGACACGTGCTTGTAGGCGATCGCCACAGGCGTGTCAGCCGTGAACGGAGGACGGCCCGTCACCATCTCGTAGAGCACGACACCAAGGGCGTAGACGTCGCTACGGCCGTCCACGCCGAGGCCCTGGGCCTGCTCGGGCGAAAAGTAGGTAGCCGTGCCCATCACGAGGCCGGTCTGGGTAACGCTCTCGCTCGCGCCGATCGCTCGCGCGATGCCGAAGTCGGCAACCTTCACCTGTCCGTCGGCGGTTAT
>PMZN01000149.1:422-11071 GCA_003170375.1 Acidimicrobiaceae bacterium
CCGTCCACGTACTCCATGACTATGTAGTAGGTGCGGTCGGCTTCACCCCAGTCAAAGACCGGGACGATGTTCGGGTGCGACAGGTTCGCGGCAGCCTGTGCCTCCCGGCGGAACCGCTCGACGAACGAGTGGTCCGACGACAGTTCCGGGAAGAGCATCTTCAAGGCGACAGGACGATCGAGCAGCAGGTCGTGGGCCAAATAGACCTGAGCCGTCCCGCCACGTGCGATCTGGCGGCTCAGCTCGTAGCGACCGTTGTAGACGGGTGGCGGGGTCTCGGGCATCGTCGGGGACAGCCTATTCGGCGGCCCGGCCTGTCCGGGTACACGGTCGGGGGGCAAGGTACCGCTCATCGTTGCATCGCCAGCGCCTTCTGCATCACGGCGGCGACGACAGGGCCGGCAACCTGGGCGCCGGTCGAGTCCACGCACGAGCTGCCCGGCGGGATCGGGACGATCGCCGCGATGGCGACGGTCGGTGTCTCGCCGGCACCGGCAGGTGCAGTCGCTATCAGCCAGTTGTAGGTGCCGCAACCCCGCGCATCTATCTGTGCAGTGCCGGTCTTGGCCGCCACCGGTGGGAACAGGTAGGCCGGGAACTTCCCGTAGGCCGTGCCTGCAGGGTTCTCGGTGACGCCCAGCATGAGCTGGCGGACGGCCGCGGCAGTCTTCGCCGAGGTCGCGCGTCGCCAGGGATGAGGTTGGTAGGTCTCCACGAGATTGCCCTCGTCGTCGATGACCTTGTCCAACAGGTGCGGGGTCATGATGACGCCGTTGTCTGCGATGCCTGCCGCGACAAGCGCCATCTGCAGCGTCGTCGCCGTGACGTTCTCCTGCCCGATCGCCGACTTCATGAGACCCGGCGTGTCCCCGACGAAATCCTGCGGTGACGGGAAGTTCGATGCGGCGGCCTCGCCAGCGGGCAGGTCGATGGGCGGGACGCTGTCGAATCCGAACGCAGAGGCTTCGAGGTACAGCTTCTCCGGCCCAAGGCTCTGGCCGACCAATGCAAAAGCCGTATCGCACGACCTCAAGAGAACCTCTGCCAGGGAACCGCCGCAGATCTCACCGCCGAAGTTGGACAACTTCTGGCCGCTCGTTTCCGGAAGGGTGACGTAGGACACCGATTTGAACACGGTGGTTGCGAGCTGCGGAGCGCGGTCGAAGATTGCGGAGGTGTCGACGACCTTGAAGGTCGATCCGGGCGCCTTCGCCTGGGCTGTCGCATAGTTGATCAGAGGATCGCCGGGCGAGCTCAAGAGCTTGTTGTAGTTGCTGATGACGGCGGCGTATGCGGTCTCTCCCTTCGGACCGCTGTGGACCGAGAAGAGATTGGGGTCGAACGTCGGGTTGCCGTACATGGCGAGGATGGCCCCCGTCCGCGGATCGATGGCGACTACCGCACCGGTCTGGCCGCCAAGGGCCGTCGCGGCAACTTTCTGGAGCGCGACCGAGACCGTCAGAGTGATGTCATCAGTCGTCTTGTGCTGGGTGAGGAGCTGGCCGAGCGTCGATGAGGGCGTGTTGTGCTGGGTGAGAAGCTGGTTGTACTCGAGCTCGAGCCCTGTCGCGTTGCCTACGGCGACCGACTCGTAGCCTGTTATTCCGGCGAACAGGGTGGCTGTGGCCGACGGATAGATCCTGAGCTCGTCGTAGCCGTCGTTGGTGGGCTTCGACGTGGCGAGCACCAGGCCGTCGGAACTGTAGATGTCGCCTCGCGGTAGCGCGTAGGGGTCGGGCTGACCCGCCTGATTGTGGGGGTTGTTCACCAGGGAGTTGGCCTGGCGGACCTGGAAGTTGTTCAACTGCAGGAACAACAGGACAAAACACGCCAAGAGCACGAAGCCCAACCAGCGGATGCGGCGATTGATCATCCGGTCCCCCTCCTCGGAACCGTCGTCGCCGGGGCGCGGGCCGTGGTCGTAGTGGTCGACTCGCTCGGGACGATCACCGCGTGTTCGAGCGAGAGGCTGTGCACGAGGTTGCGCGCCGCCTGATAGGAGCTCTCCTCCATTCCCTGCTTCAGGTAGAAGACATTCGAGGAAAGCAAGTCGGCCGGTGTGATCGTCGTTCGCTCCACGACCGAGGGCTTGAGCCACAGCAGGCCGCCGGGACGCCCCTGGAAGATCGTCACATAACCCTCATCGAGCCCGACATAGAACGATGCCTTGTCGAACCAGACCACGACGCCCGCAGTGCTCCCGAGGATCGCAACGAAGACGACCACGAACAGCGCGACGCGAATCGTGAAGATCCGGTCCCGGTGTTCCTTCGGGCCTTTGACCCTTGGCACGAGAACCATCGGCCGGCCGTGAGCCGCCCTGGGCGCCGCGCCGGACGACGGGACCGTCGGCGCGCCGGAGGGTGTCGTCGTCATCGGAACGGCCAAAGGCCCTTGGCCCGCAACGGGCTGGGCGGCTTGCCTCGAGGGCTGGGGGGCTGGCCTCGAGCCCCCGGCGGCGGCGGCCGCGGCCGCGGATGTGGTTGCCGCAGTGGCCTTGGCGCTCACGGCCGGAGTGAGCGCAACCGCCTCGGTGATCGGCGCTGTCTCAGCTCCCGGGGTCCGGCTCGGCTTGCCCGGAACGGCCAGCGGGATCAGGACTACGTCGTCAGTCGTCGCCGGCGTCTCGCCTGCGAGAACGTCGAGCACCACGACTGTCACGTTGTCGATCCCGCCGCGGTGAAGCGCCAGTCGGACGAGCTCGTTCGCTGCCTTCTCGGCATCGGCCTCATCGAGCAGCACGTTGGCGATCTCTTCCTCACCAAGCTCGTTCGTGAGGCCGTCGCTGCAGAGCAGCAGCCGGCTGCCGGGCTCGAGGTCGAGCTCCCAGCAGTCCGGTTCGATATTGGGCTCGATACCGAGCGCCCGCGTCAGGATGTGCCGATGAGGGTGAACGGCTGCCTCTTCGGGGGTCAGCTCACCGCTCCGGACCATCTCCTCGACGACGCTGTGATCTTCGGTCAGCTTGTGGACGCGCCGCTCGCGCCAGTCGACGAGGTACGCCCTCGAATCACCGACGTTCACGAGAGCGAGCCGCAGCTGGCCGTCAGGCTCGTCTCCGATGAAGGCAGCCGCGGTCAGAGTCGTGCCCATACCCCGAAGGTTGCGGTCGGACCTGCTGCGGCTGTACACCGCTGAGTTGGCAGCTCCGACGGCTGCGACCAGACCATCTGTCGTCCGATCCCGACGGTACGCCTCGAGCAACTGCTCGACCGCAATTCGAGCGGCAACTTCGCCACCGAGATGTCCCCCCATCCCGTCTGCGACTGCTGCCAAGTCGTTGGTTGCGAGCGCGACGTCTTGATTGGTGGCTCTTAGATAACCGGTATCGGTCGCTGCCGCTGTCCGCAGCCGGCTCATCGGGCAACCTCGAGAACCGTGCTCCCGACCTTCACATGGTCCCCGCGACGGAGCCTGACAGGAACGTCCAGACGCTCATCGTTCAGCCAGGTGCCGTTGGTGGAGCCAAGATCCTCGATCCAGAGCTCGCCGCTGCGCCTGAAGACGCGCGCGTGGATCGAGGACGCAAAGGTGTCGTCGTCGAGCGGGACCGCACAACCCGGCGAACGGCCGACGGTGACTTCGTCGCCCAGCTCGAAGACACGCCCACGCCGCTGGGGTGGGTCGATGACGCGCAAGCGCAAGACGAGCGCCCTGTCGCCAGCAACCGGAGCTGAAGGGGGCGCCTGCGCCTGCTCGGCACGCGAACGGCGTACCTCGACCCACACCATGCGAGCGGCGTAGACGAAAAAGAGCCAGATCGCTGCGAGCAAGGAGTACCGCAGGATCTCTAAGAGGGAGTGAGGCATGAAGTCGCGACTACCTAGGAAGGCTCGAACCTGAGAGCCGTCGTCCCCACGGAAACAACGTCGCCTGGAACGAGGCGGTGCTCGCGAACCAGGACGCCATTGACTCGGGTCCCGTTGGTCGAACCGAGATCCACCACGAAGATCGCGTCGCCCTCCCGACGCACTTGGGCATGACGACGCGAGACGTTCGGGTCGTCGAGGACGACCGCACATTCGGGCAGGCGCCCGATCGTGACCACTTGAGAACCGATTCCGACGCGGCGCCCGTCGGCGAAGACGAGCCAGTCGCTCGGCCGATCGTCGCCCTCGACCAGCTCGCTCTCGATCGCGAAGGTGCTGACCGACAGCTGCGGGTCGAGATGCAGGTTCAGCTTCACCGGGCCGACGAATTGGTAGCCCTCGCGACCGGCATGCTCCCTCACCGCGGTGATCAGCTCACGCTCCAGCGAGTCGCCGAACTCCTCGAATCGTTCGAAATCCTCAGGCGCGAGGAAGGCGTTGAACTGGTTGGGCACGATGAAACCGTGAATGCCGACAGCGCGACGTAGATCCATCTCGCGCGTGAGCCGTCGTCCAAGCTCGATCGGCTGGAGCTGGCCGCGGAACGCCTTCGCAAAGGCACCTTCGACCAGACGCTCGAGGCGGCGCTCGAACTGCTGCAATCCCATGGTGCAATAAGACTACTTGTGGGGTGAACTGGCCTGATGGCGCGACGGCATCAGTCCGACTCCGAAGCCGGCGTGCCGGAGTGACCCAGCTCCCGCGGCTATCGTCTCGGCAACGGGCGAGTGGCGGAATTGGCAGACGCGCAGGATTCAGGTTCCTGTGTCCGCAAGGACGTGGGGGTTCAAGTCCCCCCTCGCCCACGAAACTGTGATGTCGCGCGGCGTTGCCACTTGCCCGGACAAGACGTGGCAGGCCGGACAGATCCGGCGGCATAAGGTTGGCCCCGATGGTGGTTTCACGCTGGGACCAGTACCGCCGGCTCGTACAGGACCGGGCGGCGACGCGGATAGCGACGGTGGCTGACGCGCGCCGGCTTGCCATGCGGCGGGTGCCCCGCGCCGTCTTCGACTACATCGACGGTGGCGCGGGCGCCGAGCTCACGCTTGGGGCGAACCTGGCCGCGATCGAAGCCGTCCAGTTCCGCCCCCGGGTGGCTGTCACCATGGGAGTGCCGGCGCCGGGGCTGCGGACCTCTGTCCTCGGCGTCCCCGTCGCCATGCCGGTCCTTATGAGCCCGGTCGGTTACACGAGGATGATGGAACCCGGCGGGGACGTCGCCGGAGTCCGGGCAGCAGGCAAGGCAGGGACGATCTTCACTCTCAGCTCGATGTCGGGCCACACCATGAACGAAGTCATGGCTGCGGCGGCTCAGCCGGCTTGGTTCCAGCTCTACTTCCTCGGTGGCCGCGCCGGAGCCGAGAAGCTCGTCGCCAGAGCCCGAGAAGCCGGCTTCAGCGGGCTCGTCGTGACACTCGACACCCAGGTCACAGGTAACCGCGAGCGCGAGCAGCGACACCGCATCAGTCCGCCGCTCAAGCTCGACCTTCCCACCATGAGGAGGATGGCAACGCAGGTCGCGGTGCGGCCCGGGTGGCTGGCCGGTGTCGCTCACGACCGCTTCCAGCTCAGCATCGTCAACACGGAGACTCTCGGCACTTGTGGAGAGCCCATGTCGTCCGAGGAGGCGTTCCTTCACTGGGTCGCATCGCCGGCCAGATGGGAAGACTTCACATGGCTGCGCGAGCAGTGGCGCGGCCCGATCCTCGCCAAGGGCATTGTCACCGGTGACGATGCCAGGCGTGCGATCGACAGCGGCGCCGACGCGATCATCGTCTCGAACCACGGCGGTCGACAGCTCGACTCCCTGCCTGGCGCGCTCAGGTCCCTCGTCGAGGTCGTCGACGCCGTCGGAGCAGAGGTGGAGGTGTTGGTGGACGGCGGGTTCCGGCGCGGTGCCGACGTCGTCAAGGCCGTTGCGCTCGGGGCCCGAGCGGCCATGGTCGGCCGTCCTTGGGCCTACGGGCTCGCCGCTGCCGGCCAGCCGGGCGTGGAGCGCGTCCTGGCCCTGTTTCGGGAGGATCTGGACCGCACACTTCGGCTTCTGGGCTGCGCTTCGGTCGCAGAGCTGAACCTCAGCCAGGTGCGTGTTCCGCAGGACTGGTAGAGGTACTGACGCGAGCTCGGGTACGGGCGGACTCAGAAACGGGGTATCATTGCCATGCACCAGTCTCCACCACGCAGGCTGAGTGCTGTGCTGGTATCCGTCATTGGACTCCCGCTCTAATGTGCGTGGAGCAAGAGGAGTTCCAAAGATGGCAGTAGGTACTGTGAAGTGGTTCAATGCCACCAAGGGCTTCGGGTTCATTGCACCCGATGGCGGCGGCGAGGACCTCTTCGTTCACCAGTCAGAGATTCAAGCGCAGGGCTACCGCGAGCTGCTCGAAGGCCAAAGGGTTGAGTTTGAAGTCACCCAGGGCAAAAAGGGCATGCAAGCCAGCAGCGTCCGCGCGATCTGAAGTCTCACGTCCGCAGCTGTGAGGCTGCGGACGTGAACCGCAGGTAAAGGAGCTCGACGTGGCCAATAAGTCGCCACAGAAGGACTCGGGTAAGAAGCCCGGCAAATCACTGAAAGAAAAGCGCGCGGCCAAAAAGGCGAAGCAGGCACCGGTGAAGATCGGAACCAGCAAGCCGGCCTGAGGCTCTCGAGCAGCACAACTAGTCCGCATCCCCGGCGATCTCCCCAAGGTCGTAGCTTGTCGCGCCCGTGATGCGCGGATCTGCCACGATGTTGCAATGAGCGATGTGTACGGGGACAGCCCAGTGGTTGAAAGGCCTGACCCCTTCGTCGCGGGCGACGCCGCGGACGCGGTCTCGCTCGACAGCGAGATCGACTACGACAACGAGCAGGAAGAGGACCAGTTGCCTCTCGATGTCGTCGAGGCGATCGAAGCCGGCGTGATGCTCGACGACCCCGAGTCCGTCGATGAGGACGGGTCCGGCTGACAGCTGTCGCTGTCGCGGCTGCTTAACGCCCGACCGCTTGGACCTGTGCCGTCGTCCCGGACAGGTATGCCGTCGGCCCCGGCGCAAAGTCCGCGCTCGCCAGAACGCCCCCGTTGCTCAACACCGAGGCGGACCGGATGCGCCCGGTCCCAGGCGCCAGTGAGACGCCCCAGGCTCCGTAGCCGTTGTCGAGCCAGAAGGTGCCGAGCAGCACCGTCTTGCCCCCTGCCAGGCGCACCTGACAGGTCGCCTTGCCGGACCACGACCCGTCATCGAGGCTCATGAACAGCCACATGGTCCGGCCCGCGTACACCGTGACGTTGCCGATTCTGCGGCCTGCGGAGACGAGTGACGCTGTCTCGATGCGCCCTCCGGGCTCGGTGCCAAACGCGGATCGGGCAACGGGCGGTTGCTGGCCACCTCGTACGAGCCATCCGGTGCCGACACCTGCGCCGACGGCAACCAACAACACAAGGCACGCCAGCACGAAGGAGGCGCGCCGCACAAACCACTGCCGGCGCACGGGTTGCCGGGCCGCGCGGCCGGCCCCGAGCCGTTCCATGAGCCTGACCTCGAAACCGAGTGGCGGCTCGATGGCGGGCACGACCTCGAGCAACGAGTCGGCTGCCAGCGAGAACTGCTCCATCTCGGCGTGGCAGCGTGGGCATGCCTCGACGTGGGCGAGTGTCTGGGCGCGTTGTCTTCCTGTCGAGATCCCGAGCGCGAGCTCCGGGATCTCGTCGGCGTAGGGACCGCATTCGGGTCCGGAACGCACGTCGTCGTCGCTCATCGATGGCTCCCTTCGCTCGTCATCGTTTCGCGTAGCTTCGTGAGGCCCGCGCGGATCCGCGTCTTCGCAGTTCCGAGGGGGATCGCTTCCCTCTCGCTGATCTCGGCGGCCGTCATCCCGTAGAAGTACGCGAGCACCAGGGCCCGGCGTTGCTCGGCGCTCAGGCCCGCGAGCGCCTGGCGGAGCCCGCGAGCGGCATCGGCGCTCACCGCGGCGCCCTCGGGCGTCACCTCGTTGCTCACGAGGCCGAGATTGACGAGATCGTCAGGATCGGTCGGGATGGCCCGGCGCATGCGCAACGCGTCGATGGTGAGGTTGCGGGTGATGGTGAGCACCCAGGTGGAGACGGCGCCGCGGCGGGAATCGTAAACCGGCGCGTGACGCCAGGCTCGCAGCAGGGCCTCTTGCGCGATGTCCTCGGCAAGAGCCGCATCAGAGACCATGCCGAACGCCAGGCCGAACACTCTTCCCTGATACCTCCTCACGAACGCGAGCCCGGCCCGCTCGTCGCCCTGCGCCATGCCGGCCAGCAACGACTCGTCGGAGGCCCCGTTGGTCGGCTCCCGCGTCCGTCTCATCACAGGGAGTACGGCCGAGAGGGGCGTCCGGATTGGTCAGCCGCAGTGCCGAGCCGCCAGGGCATGGCTGCCCGGTTGCCTGCAGGCCAATAAAAACGGGCGCGGTTCACCTGGCACTCTTCAACATGGCAGGCACAACACCGGAGGTCGGCGATGTCATCCACGGCCAGACGAAACGGAATGGCGCGCCGCGGCGGCTGACGCGAACCGACTGCGGAGCGTCGGCGCGCCCGGCACGGTAGATTTCCGCAGGTGAGCGGTGCTTATGGACCTGGCCGGCGACCGACCTCCCGGCGTCTCGACCCGGCGGTCTACAGGCGCCGGCGCATAGGCGTGGCGTTGACGGCCATTCTCGTCGCCGCGTTGCTCGTCGGGATCGTCTTGCTCATCGGTGACGGGGGGTCCTCCAGCCAGAAGCCAGCTCCGCACACAACGACGACGACGCTCCCGCGGCTACGGCCGACCGGGATCGGCCTCAAGACCGTCACCTGGACAGATACCAACCCGAGCGCCGGGCTCGTGGTCAACCCCGCGCCGGGAGGCAGCGCCGGGCCCCGGACGCTCGTCACCGAGATCTGGTACCCCTCGATAGGCGGTTCCGAGAAGGCGCCGACCACTGGCCAGGCACCCGACTATCGCGGCGGCCCGTTCCCCGTCATCGTCTTCGCCCATGGATTCGACACCCTGCCTGCCACTTATAAGCCTCTGTTGGTGTCGTGGGTGAAGGCCGGCTTCGTCGTGGTGGCGCCGCTGTTCCCGGACGAGAACGCCAACAAGATCAACTCCCTCGGTCCTCGCACTACCGCTCAGAGCGAGCTCGCCGAGTCCGACGTCGTGAACGAGCCCTACGACATCGCGTACGTGGCAGGCGAGGTCGAGTCGGGGGCCGGTGGTGCCGCCTCGAGCGGTGCCTCCTGGCTCAAGGGCCTCGCGGAGCCAGGCAAGATCGCCGTTGCGGGTCACTCCGACGGTGCCCAAGCCGTCGCGGCCCTCGTTTACTCGGAAAAGTACGCCTCGACCTATGACGCGATGGCAGCCCACCCGTTCGGCGTCCTCATCCTGTCGGGATCGGAGCTGGCCGGCACCTACGCGGCACCGGCCAACCCGCCACCGGTGCTCTTCGTCCAGAGTGCCGTCGACAGCTGCAACTTGCCCCAGGAGGCCGGCACGCTGTTTCACGATGCCGGCGGCGGCTTCTTCCTGAAGCTCACCGGAGCGCACCATTTCTCCCCGTACGTCGGCAGGGGCCCGGCTGCGCCGGTCGTCGAGAAGCTCACGGCTGCATTCTTGAAGCGAGCGCTCGTGGGCGCACCGAGCCTTTCCGAACTTTCGGCATCCGGTGCGGCACGGGGCGTCGCGACGCTCTACGGCCCGTTGAAGCCTCCGGTCCTGACCCCTCTCCCCGAGCCCACCCAGGCGGAGCGCTCCGCGGCGTGCACGGTCCCCAGCTCATTGCCATGAGGCGGCTCGCCCGCCCCGGTGACGAAGCGCTCTCGGGCCGCCGATGCCGAAGCCGAGCCGAGAGCGAGCCGCCCCGGTCCGGACAGCCGGTTGTCAGCCAGGAATGGCACTATGGCGCGGGATCGCCGGCTGGAGGCCGGGCCCTTCGACCTCGAGCCGCTCGAGGACGCCGTCCTTGAGCGTGATCGTCCGGGCGTGCTGGGCCGGGATCCGAGGTCCCGGCAGGATGACACCGGTCAGATTGAGCGGGTCCGTCGCCGACAGCTGAACGGTGACGCCATCGGCCGCGCTCTTGCCGAGCGCACGCAGCTGCTCGGCGGCTTCGGGCAGGGCGAACTGCTCGCCGGCGAAGCCTGCGACATGCCGGCCTCCGAGCACCACGCCGCGTGCCTCCAGGCGGCGCAGAGCCCAGAGGACGTCCCTCCAGGCGATGGCGAGCGACTCACGCGCCAACAGGTCGCGGAAGACCACTCCCCAGCGCGAGAGCAGCTGGCCCGCGATCGCTTCGGCCAACTCGTCGGGATCCAAGCCCGGGTCCTTCTGACCGGCCGCCGCGCCTGGACCGGTACCGGCCGGATCGCCCGCCGGCAGAGCGCCGAACCTGAGCCCATCTCCCAGCAACGACCACCTGCCGCCCGAGACGGCGGGCCGGACGCGCAGGCGACTGCGGCCCTGACCGGGCAATCCGGGCCTGCTCCGGCCGGCGCGACCCAGCACCGGCCCGGCTCGGCCGGGAAACGAGCTCGTTCGCGCCCTGGCCCCGCGTCCACTCAGCAGTGCCCGAACTGCCTGGAAGCCGTCCGCGGTGAGAAGGCCGCGGGCCATCCCGTCCCAGAGCGCCTCGACGACCTCACCCGGCAGGCGACCAGTCAGCTGGCAAAGGTCGGTGACGAAAAGAGCGCCGTGGCGCCGAAGGGCCTCGAACACCTCCAAGGCGGCGCCGACCGTCGGCGGGTCGGGCGTCGCCCCGGCGCGACTTGCAGCGAGGAGCCACTCGAGGTC
>PMZN01000149.1:11099-18837 GCA_003170375.1 Acidimicrobiaceae bacterium
CGGGAGGATCGCCGACTCCCAGGCGTCGACGGCTGCCTCGTAGCCCTGCAGTTGCTCGATCACCTCGACGACGCCGCCTGATCCGAGCAGTCGGTGCCCAGGCCCGACGTGCTGCCAGGACAGGAGGAAACGCATGAATTGCTGTGCGCACACCGCCTCGACAGAACGCCGGGAGCTGTCGCGCATCGCAGCGTGGATACGCGCGAGCAGGTGCCTCGCGCAGAACCGCTCGGAGGCCACAGCCGTCGGCAACTGGCCGTCTGTCGCCACGCGGCATCCGAGCACCGAACCCTCCGCCTCCAGGCGGGCAACCGCCGAACGTAGCTCGCCCACAGTTCCCGTGCCGATCGAGGCCGACAGCTCCTCGAGGGTGACCGGCCCGAGCACCTCGAGATGGCCGCGCGCAGCAGCGACCAACGCATCGTCCCGCGAACAGGGAACCGCCTGTGCCGGCCCGCTCTCGAGTCTGTGGTCGGGATCGAAGCGAGCTCCGCCTACGAGCTCGGTGGCGAGCTCCCGGCACTCGGTGGCCACCCACCGCGCGCCGGCGGCGGGAAGCTCGACGGTCATGGCCCGGCCGGAATGCGTTAGCACGTCCATCCAGTCGCCCCACTCCGGCCGCGATGGAGCGAGCACCAGCGAGCAGAGCAGGTCGTGCAGCTCCTCGGCGTTGCGGAGCTCGGGCNNCGTTCCTCGAGCGGGGCATCATCGAGGAAGGTATAGGGACGCCCGTTCAAGATCTCCTCGGCCAGCACCGAGGGGACCACCGTGTCGACGCAAAGCGCCTGCACTTGGCCCGATCGCACTCTGGCGAGCACGTCGGTCAGGCCTTCCAGGTCCATCGCCTCGGTGCAGCAGTCGTGGAGGGTCTGGCGCACGACAGGGTGATCGGGGATCTCGATCGGCCCGGAAACGTTCTCCTGGCATGCGGCTAGGGCCGGGAATATGGCGGCCATCAGGTCGTCCGCCTCCATGCGCTGGATGGCAGGCGGGACCCGCCGGCTCCCTCGGTAGCGGGGTGAGACGAGCGAGCGCGTCAGGTTCCACCGCCAGCGGGACGCGAACATCGGCGTCGGGAGGACCGCCTGGATCAAGGTGTCGCGGACAGTCGCCGGGGAGAGGAAGCCGAGGACCTCGTCCAGGGGAAATGAGTGCTGTGGCCCCAACGACAGCACTACCGCGTCGTCGCTCGCGGCCGCTTGCAACTCGAAGTCGAACGTCCTGCAGAAACGTTTCCTCAATGCCAAGCCCAGCGCGCGGTTCACTCTCGCTCCGCGAGGCGAGTGAACGACGAGCTGCATCCCGCCTGTGTCGTCGAAGAACCGCTCGATCACGAAGTGTTCAGTCGTCGGCAACGCGCCGAGCTCGACGTAGCCGGCCGCCAGGTAGGCGACCACCTGCTGGGCAACGGCACGATCGACTCCGCCGAGGGCTTCGACGACCTCGATGGCCCTCTCGGTGCCTGTGGCGGTGCCGGCCCCGGCGGTGCCGGCCCGCAGGGCGGTCTCGACGGCGCCTCGCAGATCGGAAACCGCCTGGGAGAGCTCGGCCGTTCGCGCCGGCGCCTCACCCAGCCAGAACGGGACGGTCGGTGAGGCCCCCTTCGCATCGACCACCCGGACCGTGCCTGGCTCGATCTTTCGGATCCGCCACGACGCGCTGCCGAGAAGGAACACGTCGCCCGCCATCGACTCGATCGCCCAGTCCTCGTTGACGGTGCCGACAAGAGTGTCTTCCGGCTCAAGGACGACGCGGAAGTCGGCGACGTCCGGGATCGCACCGCCCGAGGTCACAGCAGTGAGGCGGGCGCCGCGCCGCGGCCGGAGCACGCCGTTCACGCGGTCGCGATGCAAATGTGCTCCCCGGCGGCCGCGCCCGGTGACGACGCCTTGGCTGACGAGCTCCACGATCGCCTCGAAGTCGTCGGCGCCGAGCGAGCTGTAGGGCGCCGACCGGCGGGCGAGCGCCAACAACTCCTCCTCGGTGCAGCCCTCGGGATCGGAGGCGGCGCATTCGGCGACCAATTGCTGCGCGAGCACGTCCAACGGTGCGACCGGCGGGATGACCGCGTCGAGATCGCCGGAGCGGACCGCGGCGAGCAGCGCCGTGCACTCCACCAGCTCGTCGCGCGTGAGCGGGTACAGGCGGCCGACCGGAACGCCGCCGACATGGTGCTGGGCTCGCCCGACACGCTGGAGAAAGGTGGCGATGCTCCTCGGCGATCCCAGTTGGCACACGAGCTCCACGGGGCCGACGTCGATGCCGAGCTCCAGTGACGCGGTCGCGACGACGGCCCGGAGCTGCCCGGCGCGAAGGCGTGCCTCCACCCGGAGCCGGCGGTCCATGGACAGGCTCCCGTGATGGGCCTGGACGCTGTCGTCGCCGAGGCGCTCAGCCAGCTGATGAGCGACCCGCTCGGCCATTCTCCGGGTGTTGACGAACACGAGGGTCGTCCGGTGCTGCTCTATGTGCGCTGCGATCCGTTCCAGCACCGACGCCATCTGCTCGAGGGTCGACACGGCGCCGAGCTCGTCGTCCGGGAGCTCGATGGCAACGTCGAGCCGGCGTTGATGGCCGACGTCGACGATGATGCAGCGGGGCTCGCCGCCGGGCAGGGTCCGGTCCTCCCCGGCACCTATCAGCAGCCGGGCAATCGTCGCTATCGGCCGCTGTGTTGCCGAGAGGCCGATCCGGACCGGTCTCTCGTCCGTCGTGACCAGGCGGTCCAGTCGCTCCAAGCTAAGAGCGAGGTGCGCGCCGCGCTTGTCCCGGGCCAGCGCGTGGATCTCGTCGACGATCACGGTCCTCACCGTCGCGAGCATCTCCCTGCCGCGTGCCGAGGTGAGGAGGAGATAGAGCGACTCGGGTGTCGTCACGACGATCTCCGGGCGGTTGCGCAACATCGCCGAGCGCTCGGATGGAGGCGTGTCGCCGTTGCGGACGGCCACCTGCACCTTGGGCGGCTCCAGGCCGAGCTCGATCGCGACCTCGGCGATCTCTGCGAGGGGCTTTCGCAGGTTCTCGCTCACATCGACCGTCAAGGCTCGCAACGGCGAGACGTACACGACATCTGTACCTCGACTGGCGCCTCCCGACTCGGCGGCCCGGTAACAACGATCGATCGCCACGAGAAACGCGGCCAGGGTCTTGCCCGACCCCGTGGGCGCGGCGATCAGCGTGTCGACGCCCGAGGCGATAGCTGCCCAGCCTTCGGCCTGCGCCTGGGTCGGTCCGGCCGGGTAACGCCTCCGGAACCATTCGGCGACCGCGGGATGAAAGGCGTGGAGCGCTTCGTTTCCTTGGAGGCCGACTTCGGCCCCCTTTACCGGCTGCATGGACTCGCATATTATCCGAACACTTGTTCGATCGTCGCGGGCGGCCCGGCCCCTCCGGACAAGTCGAATTCGACTATCTCTATGCAAAGCGCGCGGTCCTGGGCCAACATGTCGCCATGGACCTGCTCGTCGTAGTCGGAACCGACCAGCCCCCCGAGCGCCTGGCCGCCCGGGCGCACCACATTCTCGCGGTCCCTCTGGCCGAGGTCACTCCGGCCTTGATCGCCGAGATCCGGGCGCGGATCCCCCGGCACGTCGCGGTCTTCGGCCCGGGCGCCGCAACGGTGGCCGCGAAGCTGCGCAGCGCAGGGCTCCCGACCGAGCTGCACACCGACGAGGACATGTCCGGCAGATCGGGCCTGGTCGGAGTCGAGGTGGTGCCGCTGACCGACCGTGGGCCGGCGATGGAGGTGGCCGACTCGCTCCTCGACCTCGTCGGCAACACACCAATGGTGCGCCTCGACCGGGTGGGCCGGGACCTTCCCTGCCCGCTTGTCGCCAAGCTCGAGATCCTCAATCCTGGTGGGAGCGTCAAGGACCGGCCGGCCGTCGCGATGGTCGAGGCGGCCGAGCGAGCGGGACTGCTCCGGCCCGGCTCGACCATCGTCGAGGGCACGTCGGGCAATACCGGCGTCGGGCTCGCGATCGTCGCTGCTCGGCGCCGCTACCGCTGCGTCTTCGTCATGCCCGACAAGATGGCCCCCGAGAAGGTCGCGCTGCTGCGCGCCTATGGCGCGGAGGTGATCCTGTGCCCGACTGCGGTCGCACCGGATCACCCCGATTCGTACTACTCGGTGACCGCACGCCTTACCGAGGAGATCCCCGGTGCCTTCCACCCCGACCAGTACCACAACCTCGAGAACCCGGCCTCGCACGAAGCGACGACCGGCCCGGAGATCTGGCGCCAGACAGCCGGACGCGTCAGCCACTTCGTCGCCGGCATCGGCACCGGCGGGACCATATGCGGCATCGGCCGCTACTTGAAGTCGCAGAATCCCGATGTCCAGATCGTGGGCGCCGACCCCGAGGGCTCCGTCTACTCCGGGGGCTCGGGAAGGCCCTACCTCGTCGAGGGGATAGGCGAGGACTTCTGGCCGACGACCTACGACCCGAAGCTGGTCGACCGTGTCGTGATGGTGAGTGACACCGACTCGTTCCTCACCGCTCGGCGTCTCGCGGTCGATGAAGGGATCCTCGCGGGAGGCTCGACGGGCACCGCCGTCTGGGCGGCGCTGCAACTCGCTCCTGAGCTGCGCCGCGACGACGTCGTCGTCGTCCTGATCCCCGACTCAGGGCGTGGGTATCTGTCCAAGTTGTACAACGACGAGTGGATGGCGGATCACGGCTTTTTGAGGACGAGCGGGCACACTGTGGCCGACCTCCTCGACCGCAAGGGCGACCGCCTCCCCGGGATGATCCACGTGCACCCGGGCGAGACAGCACGGCAGGCGGTTGCTGTCATGGCCGAGTACGACGTCTCGCAGATCGCCGTCATCCAGGCCGAACCCCCACTCGCGGCGGCCGAAGTGGTCGGGGCCGTCCACGAGCACGATCTCATGCAACGGGCGCTGCACGACCCGGAGGTCCTCGACAGGACGGTGGGCGAGATCATGGGGCCGCCGCTCCCGTCGGTGGGCAGCGGCGAGACGGTGGACATCGCCCTGCAGCGCTTGGAGGAGTCACCGGCGGTGATCGTGCTCGACCACGGGCATCCGATCGGAATAATCACCCGGTCGGACGCGCTCGCGTTCCTGGCCCAAGCCGGTTCGCCCAGGGAGGCGCGATGAGCTCTTCCATTGATCAGGCGGGAGAAGGCCCGGGGTTCTCCACGCGCGCGATCCACGCCGGCCAGGACCCCGACCCGCTCACGGGAGCGGTCGTCACGCCGATCCACCTCGCTTCCACCTTTGCCCAGGAGGCCGTGGGCAAGCACAAGGGCTTCGACTACGGGCGCACGCGCAATCCGACGCGCGTCTCGCTGGAGACGACGATCGCGTCGCTCGAAGGGGCGAGCCACGGCTACGCGTTCTCGAGCGGCATGGCCGCCGCCGACGCGGTTCTCCGTTTGTTGAGGCCGGGCGACCATTTGCTCATCCCCGACGACGCCTACGGCGGCACCTACCGGCTCGTTTCCAGCATCTATGCCGGGTCCGGCGTCACCTTCTCGGCGGTCGAGCTGCAAAGCCCCGACGCGCTGGCCGCCGCATGGCGCGACGAGACCCGCCTGGTGTGGCTGGAGACGCCGAGCAATCCGAAGCTCAATATCATCGACATCGAGGCCGTCGCGGCGGTTGCGCACGCTCACAGGGCCCGCTGCATCGTCGACAACACCTTCGCCACGCCCTACCTGCAACAACCGCTCGGGTTGGGTGCCGACGCCGTCGTGCACTCCTCGACGAAGTACCTGGGCGGGCACTCCGACGTCGTAGGCGGCTTCGTCGCCACCAACGACGAGGAGCTCGGAACCCACCTCGGTTTCGTCCAGAACTCGGCCGGGGCGGTGCCGAGCCCCTTCGACTGCTACCTCGTGCAGCGCGGGCTCAAGACCCTCGCGGTCCGTCTCGACCGCCAATGCGCCAACGCGGACCTGATCGCGGCCCACCTGCTCTCTCACCGAGCGGTCCGGGAGGTCTACTACCCAGGTCTGGCCCACCACCCGGGCCATGGGCTCGCAGAACGCCAGATGCGCGACTTCGGCGCGATGGTGTCCTTCACGCTACGAGGCGGCGAGGCCGCGGCGCTCGAGGTGGCCGCGGGCACGCGGCTGTTCACCTTGGCCGAGTCCCTCGGGGCTGTCGAGTCGCTCATCGAGCTGCCGGCCAGGATGACCCACGCCTCGACCGCCGGATCCGAGCTCGAAGTCGATCCCTCGCTCATCCGTTTGTCCGTCGGCCTCGAGAACGTTGGCGACCTGCTCGAGGATCTCGACCGTGCGCTCGCGTTGGCAGGCAGCTGAGCAGGCGGGCGACCTCAGGCATCTCGCTGACTCGTCGTAAGCATCGCCACGGCAACCTCTGAGCGCCGCCCCGGTTGCGTCAGGTCCCGGGACTGCGGGGCATGATCGGAAAGCAGCGGTCCTCGAGCCTCCCGAGCGAGTACGCCGGGTACATCCCCCAGAACAGCCCGCGGCACTTCTCGGACCATGCGAGCGCCGCGGGCGACGACAGACGGCGGTGGACCTGCAGGATCCCGCCCTCGAAGACCCGGTACTCGGCCCAGCTGCCCGGGAAGTCCTTCACGCACGCGACCTCGCCGAAGGCGACATCACCAGTCTCGGCGAATCTCCGCACGCGGTTGCGGTGGGTGTGCCCCGCGAAGTAGCCACAGATGGCCGGACGCCTCGCTATCACCTCGACCAGGCGCTCGGAGTCGTTCGGGTTGATACCGAAGTAGTCCGGAGCCCGGTTCACCGAACCCGGTTTCCAGGCGTGATGATGGCCGAAGACGAGCACCGGCCGGTCCGCGCGGGCGCCGAGCTCGTCGAGCCACTCCAGCTGCTCGCGACGAACCTGGCCTGAGTCCCTGCCCTCGATGACAGTGTCGAGCAAGGCGAGAGTCACGCCGGGCAGGGCCATCTCCTGGCAGGGCTCGGACGCATAGTTGCGGCCCGAGAAAGCGTCGTGGTTCCCGCGCACGTGCAAGAGCCGGTCGCCGAACGAACCCAGGTAGCACTGCAGGAAGGCGTCGTACTCCACAACGAGGCCCGACGCGGTGAGATCGCCCTTGACCACGACCGCCGCTGGGTCGATCGCGGCGATCTCGGTGACCGCCGCGTGGCTCATGAGCTCCGGATACGGCATGGCGCCCTCCGGTGACGAGCTCGCCACAGCTGGGCCGAGCGTGTCGAACAAGGCCTGCAGCTTGTCCTTCGCGTCCGCCATGCCTGTCGCGTCCATCCCGCCTGCGGTGAGATAGCCGACGGTGTCGGCGATGTCGGAGAGCTTGCCGCACTCGGTCTCGCCGAAGTGAACGTCGTTGACGGTGGCGAACCTGCAGAGAAGCTCACCCGAAGGCCGATCGAGCGTCCGAGTCGCGATCCCGTGCCGCAGCAGGGGCGTACCGGGCCGCAAACCGGTGATGACTTCGTAACCAGGTCCCGACCAGCCGCCGCGCACCCCGACCATCTCGAGGGTGTCTGGAGAGTGGAGATGGAAGACGACCTCGTCCTCGGCGACAGTCGTGAGGTCCCAAACCTCTGGAACCGCGCTCATCTCCACGCCTGTTCCGCCCACGGCCGGTCTCGGCGCAGGGATACCGGAGCGTGCCACCAGCGCCCCGAGAAACGCCACGCGTGCTCCGATCCGCCCCCCGCCAACTTGCGGCTTCCGGTCGTGGGATCGCCCTTATCGGTGCCCCTCGGCCAGCAGATCGCCACGGCCGCGGCAATCGCGTCGGCCACCTCC
>PMZN01000149.1:18911-20183 GCA_003170375.1 Acidimicrobiaceae bacterium
GCGGCGGGGTCCGGCGAGTCCACGAGCTCGCGCCGGTAGACGATCTCGACCGCACCCTGTGGGCCCATGACCGCGAGCTCGGCTGACGGCCACGCGTAGGCGAAGTCGGCACCAATGGACTTGGAGTCCATGACGATGTAGGCGCCGCCGTATGCCTTGCGAATGATCACTTGCACCCGAGGCACGGTNNGTTCCGGGCATGAATCCCGGAACGTCGACGAAAGTCACAAGCGGGATGTTGAAAGCGTCGCACGTCCGCACGAACCGGGCGCCCTTCTCCGACGAGGCGATGTCCAGCACGCCCGCGAGCACGCTCGGCTCGTTGCCCACGATCCCGACGGCGCGCCCCCCGATCCGGGCGAAGCCGCAAGTCAGGTTCATCGCCCAACGAGGGAAGTACTCGAGGTACTCGCCCCCGTCGACGACGGCTGTGATCACCCGCCTCATGTCATAGGGCTGGTTGGGGCTGTCCGGGACCATGTCGCGAAGCCCGATGACCTGCGCGTCCAGGTCGTCGGGCTCCTCGAAGTCCGGCGGAGTCTCGAGGTTGTTCGAAGGTAGGAAGGACAGCAGATAGCGGACCTCGTCGAGGCACGCCTTCTCGTTCGGTGCGACGAAAGTGGCGACACCCGAACGCGTCGCGTGGCTCATGGCTCCGCCGAGCTGCTCGAGGGTGACGTCCTCACCGGTGACGGTCTTCACGACATCGGGCCCCGTGATGAACATGTGGCTCGTCTCGTGCACCATGAAGATGAAGTCCGTCATCGCCGGGGAATAGACGGCGCCGCCGGCACACGGACCGAGAATGACGCTGATCTGTGGCACGACCCCGGACGCGCGGACGTTCCGGTAGAAGATCCCGCCATAGCTGTGCAGCGAGACCACGCCCTCTTGGATGCGTGCCCCGCCAGAATCGTCGAGGCCGATGATCGGCACGCCGACAGAGAGCGCAAGATCCATGACCTTGTGGATCTTCTCGGCGTGCGCTTCGCCGAGCGCCCCCCCGAACACGGTGAAATCCTGGCTGAACACGCAGACGCGCCGCTCGTCGATCGTCCCGAAGCCTGTGACCACCCCGTCTGTGTAAGGGCGGGAGCGCTCGAGGCCCATGCCGTGAGACCGGTGCCGGACGAGCAGGTCCATCTCCTGGAACGAATCCTCGTCGAGCAGGTAGTCGATCCGCTCACGGGCCGTCATCTTGCCCTTGGCCTTGTGCGCCTTGACCGAACGCTGCGATCCCGCGTTGATCGCCTCCGCCCGCCTGGCCTCAAG
>PMZN01000149.1:20197-22626 GCA_003170375.1 Acidimicrobiaceae bacterium
CGGCCGCGCGCCACCGGGCCGGCCGCGCGCCATACGCTGCGGGCGTGAGTGATAACGACCTGGTGCGCCGACTGCGCTCGGGCGACGAATCCGCCTTCGCAGAGGTCGTCGACGCTTACCACTCGTCAATGGTCCGTCTGGCGCAGACGTTCGTCTCGAGCCGGGCGGTCGCTGAAGAGGTCACACAGGACACCTGGCTCGCCGTCCTGAAAGGCATCGGTCGCTTCGAGGGCCGGTCGTCGCTCAAGACCTGGATCTTCCGCATCCTCTCGAACAGGGCGCGGTCAACCGGCGTGCGCGAGCAGCGCACGACACCTGTGGACCTCTCCGATGAAGCGGCCGTGAACAGAGGGCGCTTTGACGCCGGGGGAGCATGGTCGGACCCGCCGGCTCACTGGTCCGACGAGGTCGTCGACCGGTTCTCGAGCGGGCCTCTCGTCGCCCAGGTGCGAGCCGCTATCTCCGACCTGCCCGAGAGCCAGCGCGCAGTAGTAACACTTCGCGACTTGGACGGACTGTCAAGCAAGGAAGTTTGTGACGTGCTCCAGATCAGCGAGGTCAACCAGCGGGTACTCCTGCACCGCGGCCGCAGCCGGATACGTGCCCGTCTCGAAGACGAGTTGGCGAAGCGATGAAGCTGACCACGCTCCGCAGGGACATCGTCTGCCAACAGGCGGTCGAGCTCGTGACCGACTATCTCGAAGGCACGCTCTCGCGGCGCGACACTCGACGTTTCGAGGCACACCTCGAAGCTTGCGACGGCTGCGAAGAGTACCTGCGACAGGTCCGGGCGACGATCAGGGTCCTTGGGAGGATCCAGCCCGAGGATCTCGCGCCGGAGACCCGGCAGGGCCTGATGGAGCTCTACCGCCAGTTCCGGGAGGATTGAGCCCCCTGAGCGAGATTGCTCAACGGGCTACTCCTGAACAAGCTCGATGAGCGTGCCGAAGGCGCTGCGAGGGTGCACAAAAGCCACGGTTGTGCCCCGAGACCCGGCTCTCGGCATTGCGTCGATCAGCTGAGCGCCGGCGGCTCGCATCTTCTCCAGCGCTGCGGCGCAATCGGCCACCCGGTAGCCGACGTGGTGGATTCCCTCGCCATTGCGCTCGAGGAATCTCGCCACCGGTGAGCTGTCGGTGGTCGGGCTGAGAAGCTGGATGAACGACTCGGCGACTTTCAGCAACGCCTCCTCAACCCCGTCGTGCTCGATCCGCTCGCGATGGGCGACTCGGGCACCGAGGGCTGACTGGTGCCAGGCGATTGCCGCGTCGAGGTCGCGCACTGCGATGGCGACGTGGTCGATCTCGGTGATCGTCGAGGGCTCTGATCGATTGCCATGCACTGGCCCAACCTCCTGAAAACGGTGATCTTGTCGTCGCCGGTGCGCAGCCGGCCTGTGCGGTGGTGAAGGCCAGGGCGACGCTCCGTGCTCGAGGCGGTCTCGTCACGACCCCGCGCAGGAGCTCAGCTGGTGACCTCCCGACGGCCCTCGAGGGCGCGCCCGAGCGTGAGCTCGTCGGCATACTCGAGGTCCCCGCCGACGGGCAGCCCGCTCGCTATGCGTGTCACTTTCACCCCGAGCGGCAACAAGAGCCGCGCAAGGTACATTGCGGTTGCCTCTCCTTCGAGGTTGGGGTTCGTGCACAAGATCACCTCGGCGACGCCCTCGATACCGAGTCTCACGAGGAGCGGCCTCACGCGCAGCTGTTCGGGGCCGACCCCGTCGATCGGGCTCAGAGCTCCTCCGAGCACGTGGTAAGTACCGTGGAACTCCCGAGTTCGCTCAACGGCGACAATGTCTCTCGGGTCCTCAACGACGCAGATGATGCTGCGGTCGCGACGCGAATCGGAGCAGATGGTGCAGAGCTCGGTCTCCGCGACGTTGAAGCATCGCTCGCAGAGCCGTATGCGGTCCTTCACCTCCACGATGGCCTGTGCCAGGCGGAGGGCGCTCTCCCGGTCCGCCTCGAGCACGTAGAAGGCGATGCGCTGAGCCGAGCGCGGCCCCACACCAGGAAGGCGCCCGAGCTCGTCGACCAGCTCCTGAATCGGCCCGGCGAACACTGGCCGGTCAGGCCTGCGGCTCGTCGTCGACTTCGTCGTCGACTTGGTCGATGTACTCGTCGTCATCCTCGCCTTCGCCGAGCTCACCGAGCCCGGCAAGCGTGCTGAGATCCATGCCCATGCCCAGGTTCCCCATCAGCCCCTCGAGGTCGACGCCGGCCAGGAGTCCCCCGAGGTCGAGATTGCCGACGAAGCCACCGAGGTCGACCCCGCCCGCAAAGGCGGGATCGACCGGCGCTTGTACTGAAGACCTGAGTTCGATGATCCTGCCGAGCGCGTCGTGAAGCGCCGCGAGCACGGCGTCCTCGAGAAGCGCCGGGTCCGCGGGGTCGACGATCGAAGGGTCGATGTGCACGGACTCGGCT
>PMZN01000149.1:22632-23429 GCA_003170375.1 Acidimicrobiaceae bacterium
AGGTCAGCCCGAGCTTCCTGGAGCCGGGAGAATAAGTCGCCCAACCCCCCGGTCGGAGACGAGCCGCCTTCCGCCATGTCAGACCTCCTCTGCTCCGGGAAACGCCTCCATGAGCCGGTCTTGCGCCCATGAGAGCGTCGTGCCCGCAACGCTTTCGGCATTTGGGTCGAGATCCTCCGGGTCGAGCATCTCGTCATCGATGCCATCCGCACCACGGCCTGCGGACGCCTTGCGACCAGATGCGGCCCGGCCTGGGGCACCCGAAGCCACCGACGAGCGGGGGTAGGTGCCTCCGGCTGCGGACCCCGGGACTTCACCCCGAATGCCAGTCTCCGGCGTGGGCGACGGCGCCGACGGGCTGTGGGCGTCGCCCTTTGCTTCCGAGGTTCCCCGAGGGCCACTGGATGTCGAGGCGGGCGCGGAGTACGCGGCCCCGAGGCCCGTTTCGGCGATGAGCCGCAAGTGAACGGGGCGACCGAAATACCGGCTGAGCGCTTCTGCGACCTCCTCGCAGTCAAAGCTCGCGCGCTCGACGTGGGCGGAGTTCGGCAGAGCCAGAATCGCCGTCGCGCCCTCGGTCGCGAGGAACCGGCCCACGGCGAACACGGCGCGAACTCGGGGGCGCAGTTGGCTCAGCACGTGGTCGCCCCACGCAGCGACGAGCTCATCCCGGGTGGGCGGAGGCAGGGCGCTCTCCGGTGACGGCTCGGCCGCGGGACCGTCGCTCAGCGGTGGCGGCGTGGCGGCGGGGCCGCCGCTCACCGGGCCGGCCGTCGGTGGCGGCGTGGCGGCAGGGG
>PMZN01000145.1 GCA_003170375.1 Acidimicrobiaceae bacterium
GGGCGACATGTCCCCAGGTGAACATCTGCGGAACGCAAAGCTGGTCTTTCGCACCACGGTGGTGATTGACGCGCGCAGTTCGGGTATCCATCGCCTTCCAGGACCGCAGCCAAGCTTGGGCGGTCGTTCTCGGAGGACGGCCAGAAGTGTCTAGCGATGTGGCTCTGTGCGTCAGGAATGTATGTCGGCACTTAGTGCTTCGACGGCGTCGGGGATCCTTAGATTCTTGTGATTCAAGGGCAGTGGCTGTGATGACGGCTAGGATCTGGTATAGGCGACTCACAATGCTTGACATTGATGTAGTTCTCTTTTACGGTCGAGGCGGAGGTGAAACTCATGAACAACACCAGCCGGCGCCGGACGCTGGAGACCATCGGACTGGTCCATCCTCGACCGGAGGCGGTTACTTCCCCGTTGTTCCAAGCCGCAGATCCGTTCTTCTACGCCTTGGACAAGGTTCAGGTGAAATACGAGATGCTGCGTGCGCATTTCTGCGAGGGCGACACGGTGACCGCTGCAGCCCGCTCACATGGCTACTCCCGCGCCGAGTTCTACTTGGTGGCCGCCGCGTTCGACGAAGCCGGGATGACGGGACTGCTCGACGAGCGTCGCGGCCGCAAAGGACCGATGAAGTTGACCGAGAACGTGCAAGCCTTCCTGGATGGGCTCGGACCCTGTACCGCCACCTGGGCCGCTGCGGCCTTGGAGGAACAGTTGGGGGTGCGTCTGCACCCACGGACCATCCAGCGGGCCCGGCAGCGATGAGCCGGTCCTGGCCGTTATCGGAGCCGTCGCAGCGTGACTACGAACGGCTGCGGTCGGCTGTGGTGGAGCACGGCCGGTTGCCCGAAGATCTGGCCGCGGCCCGTTTCGCTCGGCGGGGCCTGGCCGGCTTGATCACATGGCCGGATGGTGAGGCAGCCTTCTCGGCCGCAGTGGTGGGTGCGGTCCGCGCCGCGTGGACGCCTTATGGAGATCCGCGACTCGGCGCGCTGGCCGCCACCTACCGGCTTGTGCTCGAGTCCCGGCACAGCGAGTCCCCCGGCGACGACTTGATGGTCTCGGGAGGTTGGAGATGAGCAAGCTCAGCTCGGAGGAGGAAGCCGTGAAAGTAGGGATCTACGCCCGGGTGTCGACCGACGCCCAAGAAGCCCGGGGAACGATCGGTTCGCAACTCGACACGCTGCGGGCCAGGGTCGCCGCCGAGGGCGACGAACTGGTCGGTGAGTTCATCGATGACGGATACTCCGGAGCGCGCCTGGACCGCCCCGGGCTGGATGCCCTGCGCGACGCGGCCGAAGCGGGCGTCATCGACGTCGTCTGGTGTCTTTCTCCAGATCGCTTGGCCCGGTCTTACGCGTACCAGATCCTCATCCTCGAGGAACTCGCCCGCTTCGACGTGGCGGTCCGTTTCGCTGACACCCCGCCCCTCGACGATCCCCAAGGACGGCTGCTGGTCCAGATCCAAGGGGTGATCGCCGAGCACGAACGGGCCAAATTTGCGGAGCGGGGACGGCGAGGCAAGCTGTATCGGTCCCGCTCGGGCGAGGTGCTGTCCACCAAGGTCCCCTACGGCTACCGCCGTGTCGCTCGCGGAGCGGACGGCCCGGCCCATGTGGTCATCTACGAACCCGAAGCGGCCGTCGTGCGACGCGTCTTCTCGGACTTCTTGGCCGGTCACAGCCTGCGGCACCTCGCGGTCGCGCTCTCCAACGACGGGATCGCCTCGCCCGAGGGCAAGCCGGTGTGGCGGCTGTCCACCATCTGCCGGCTGCTCCGCAACGAGGCCTACGTCGGTCGGCTGTATTGGAACCGCACCCACACCCGCTACGACCCTGCCCTGGGCCGGAACCGCCAAACTCTGCGGCCACGCGAGGAGTGGATCGAGATACCCATCCCGGCCATCATCGACGAAGACACCTTCGACGCAGCCGAGACCAGAGCACGTGACAACAGCATCTACAGTCCCCGCCGGACCGAGCCCGACACCTTCCTGCTGCGCCGGCTGCTGCGCTGTGCTGCCTGCGGGGTCAAGCTCGTCTGCCATCGGGCTCATCGAGGCAAGACAACAACCCGCTACTACCTCTGCCCGCATCGCGATCCGTGGCGTGCCGGTGGCGCGGACCGTCGCTGCCCCGAACGGCGCGTCCGAGCCGACGAACTCGATGCCTTCGTGTTTGACCAGATACGCCAGCTGCTCGCCCGACCCGACCTGCTCGCCGCCGGTGAAACGGCCCTGGCCGAACAGACTCCGGCGGCCGACGACGAGCTACTCGCCGCCCAACTGGACCGACTCGAACGCCGACTCCAGACCACCCGCAGCGAACGAGGACGGATCGCCGACCTTTACCAGGCTGGAGTGATCGACAGCACAGAGATGAGACGTCGCTCAGCCGAGATCGAAACCCGCTCCCGCCGCTTCGACCAGGAACGCCAAGCCCTTATCGCTCGCCAGACCGAACTGGCCACCGACAATCGCCTCCACCAGCACATCACCGGCTTCGCCCAGCAAGCCCTGGCCGGCATCGACGCACTCGATTTCGAAGGCCGACAACAGCTGATGCGGCTCATGCTCGAAGACGTTCGAGTCCGAGGCTGGCAAGTCGAGCTCCGCTTACGCATCCCCCTCGACACCAACCCACCCACTAGCCCAGCATCGGACAAACCCAAGCGCACCCGAGCCCGGTCGCCCAGAGGTTCCCGGCCCGCGAAGGAGGCAGTGTCAAGCAATGACCGTTTGCGTTCCATTGGTGAAGGAGCGCAGGAAGGTGCCGAGCGTGGAAGGTGCCATCACCCGGTGCGGGAGCACGGCCTTGGTGGCTCCGGCACGGAGCAGCTCGACATGGTCGATGTGGCTTGCTCCCGCCACGATCGCGTGCACGAGGCTCAGCACCTTGCGACCGGGCA
>PMZN01000108.1 GCA_003170375.1 Acidimicrobiaceae bacterium
GCACCACTGGTGGGGGCGGCGGGGGGATGTAGTGGACCCCGGGTCCGAGATGCGGCGCGGCACCGAGGCCGAGGTAGCCCGGCGGTCGCTGCAGCGGCATGGCAACGGGCGCAATTGTGGGAGTGGGACCACTGTCGCACACTGGAGCCCCGCCGATCCCGCATCTCCCCAAGGCCGAGTCGGCGGCATTCACCGGTCCGGAGATCCCCAGCGCATCGGTGATCGCGGCTATCGGGCGGAGGACGGACACCGCGACACTGCGGCGGACCCCGATCTGGCCCGCCTCAGCAGAGTGGTACAGCTGGTTCGCGTCGAAGAAGAGCCACACCACGAAACAGATCAGGCCGACGCCGATTATGCGGCCCGCCGACGCCCGGCGCCTCTTGTCAGTCGGTGCGCCCTCGGCCTGTGAACGGGCTTTCCCTCTTGGGCTGACAGTGCGGGCGGCCGACCTGGCGAAGGTCGGCCGGGCCGAGCGAGCCCGGGCCGAGGTGCCCGACCGTCTCGTCGAGACGCCTTCGGACCTGTTCGCGTTCGCGCGTGCTCTGCGCTTGGCCTGGCGCGGGTCGCCTTTGCGGCCGGGCTCACGGCCGGCCGGTCCGGGTGCGTTTCGGGAATTCGTCAACTAGCTCGTGCCACCTTCGACAAGATCGTCCCAGTCTCAAAAGCGGAAGTAGATGAACGGCGCGACACCCGGGGGGCCAAGGGTCGTGATGACCAGGAGAACGGCGGCGAGCACCGCGCCCTGGGCGAACACGCTAAGGCGTGAGAACACCTCTTGCGCGCGCAGGGGCAGGACCTCTGGCACATATTGGGATCCAATGCCGACCACGATCACTAACAACACCGCGAAATTCACGAGCGGGGATGGCTGGGTCCAGCCCGTGAACAGCCGGCCGAACATCGCGAACGCGTTCGCGAACGAGGTGGCGCGGAAGAAGACCCATCCCACGCAGACGAGCTGGAACGTCGCGAACCGTTCCCACGCGAGCCAGCCACGGCCCTCTCGTTGAGGCGAGAGCCCCCTTTCGACCCGTTTGGCACGGCGGTAGTGGCCCGTGCATTGTCCGATGCCGTGCAGGGCACCCCAGGCGACGAAGGTCCAGGCCGCGCCGTGCCACAGTCCGCCGAGCACCATCGTGATCATGATGTTGCGATACATCGTGGCCCGCGATCCCTGGTTGCCTCCGAGAGGGATGTACAGGTAGTCGCGCAGCCAAAGCGACAAGGTCATATGCCACCGTCGCCAGAAGTCCTGCAAGGACCGGGCGGTATAGGGGGCGTTGAAGTTCTCCGGGAAGCGGAAGCCGAGCAGCAGGGCGCAGCCGATGGCGATGTCGGTGTAACCACTGAAGTCGCAGTAGATCTGCACCGCATAGCCGTAGATCGCCAACAGGACCTCGAGCGAAGAGTGCGTGTGAGGGTTCGCGAACACCGGGTCCACGATCTGGGACGAGACGTAGCTGGAGAGCACGACCTTTTTGAACAGGCCGCCGAATATGAGGTACGCCGCTTTCGGAAGGGCAATCCTGCGCGGGTCGCGTCGCTGAGCCCTGCGGATCTGGGGCAACAGGTCAGAGCCGCGCACGATCGGCCCTGCGACCAGGTGCGGGAAGAAGGCGACGAAGACCGCCACGTCCAACCACGGTGAGGGCTCGAGGCTCCCCCTGTAGATGTCGATCACGTAGGACAGGCCCATGAACGTGAAGAACGAGATCCCGACCGGAAGCGTGACTTGGATCAACGGGACGGGATCGCCCATCCCGAGGTGGTGGACCACGTTGTCGACGTTGAGGCTCAACCACCCTGCGTACTTGAACCAGCCCAGCAAACCCAACTCGGCGGCGACGGTCGCGATCAACCAGGCCCGCCGGGCCGACGCGACCCGGGCACGGTGGACCAGGCGACCCCCGGCAACCGTGCAAACCGTGGAGATCGCCAGGAGGAACACGAAGCGCCAGTCCCACCATCCGTAGAACACGTAGCTCGCGACGAGGATGAAGACGCGCCAGCGCTTGGGGAACGGAGCGAACAGCCAGTTGCCGAAGAAGACGATCCCGAAGAAGATTGCGAAATCAGTTGTCGGGAAAAGCAACCGGGAAGTCCTTCATGCGCGCTCTGGCAACGCGGGTCGCGTATACCTTCGGCCGCCTGACGATACATATCCTTTGACCTCAATGTGTGGAGGTCGTCACTCCCCTTTTGATCCCTGATGATCCGGGGGCTTTCGCGCCCCGAGTCGTACGGACCGGGAATCGGCCGGGGCCGCGCGGCGGGGCCTCGGAACCCGAACAGGTGCCGGCCGAGCTCAGCGACGAGCCTTGATCGCCTCGATGAGCTTGGGGATCACCTTGGTGAGGTCACCGACGACACCGAGGTCTGCGATCGAGAAGATGGGGGCTTGCGGGTCCTTGTTGATCGCGATGATGTTCTGCGCGTCCTTCATGCCCACCATGTGCAGGGTCGCCCCGGAAATCCCGCAGGCGATGTACACCATCGGCTTCACCGTCTTGCCGGTCTGACCAACCTGGAAGGCGTACGGCACCCAGCCCGCGTCGACGATGGCGCGTGAAGCGCCCGGAGCGCCGTTCAACAACTGCGCAAGCTCTGTGATGAGGGCGTAGTTGCCGGGTGAGCCGAGACCCCGGCCCCCGGAGACGACGACGGCGGCTTCGTCGAGCTTCGGGCCGCTGCGCTCCTCCTCGTGACGGGCGACGATTCTTGCCGCGTCGCTGGCTCCTGTCTCGGGAGTGTCGATCGCGACGATCTCCGGGGACCGCTGCCCGGCTGGATCTGATGTTTCGGCCGGCTCGGCAACGAACGACTTCGCCTGGATTACGAAAAGGCCTGGGATGCCGTCGGTGAACTCGGCCCGCAACAGCGTCGAGCCGCCGAAGATCGCGTGCTCGGAGGTCGGCCTCCCGCCGGAGGCGTCGATACCCACGACGTTGGTCAGCACCGGTAGGTCGAGCCGCACCGAAAGCCGCGCCGCGATGTCACGGCCGTCGTGGGTCGCGCCGATGAGGATCGCGTCGGGGCGGTTTCCGCCTGAGACCTGGGCCGCGAGGGCGGCTGCGACCCTGGGCCCGGGCAGTGACTCGCCGATGTCGCCCACGTCGTACACCTTCGTCGCTCCGTAGCGACCGAGGACAGCGGCCGCGCCCGCAGAGCTCGGACCCCAGGTGACGACCTCGACGGCACCGCCGAAGCCGCGGGCGGCGGTCAGCAACTCGAGCACGATGCCTGCCGGCACGCCATCGCGCTGCTCGGCGAGAACCCAGGTCCGGTCCACCTGCGACATCTCCTACAGGATCTTCAGCTGCTCGAGGAACCTGATCACGCGCTCATGGGCGTCACCTGCATCGACGACGATCTCGCCGGCTTTGCGTGCTTCGGAGGCTTCGACCGAGATCACCTGCTGGCGGGCACCGGCAAAGCCGACTTGCGACGGGTCCAAACCGAGATCTGCCACAGTCAGTTCCTCGACGGGTTTCGACTTCGCGGCCGCGAGCCCCTTGAAGGAGGGATACCGCGGCTCGACGACGCCGGCGGTGACCGTCACGACGGCCGGAAGAGGGCACGAGACCTCCTCATAGCCCGCTTCGGTCTGGCGCTGGACTCGGAGCAGGCCATCGGAGATCTCGATGTGCTTCGCGAAGCTGACCGACGGCCAGTCCAGTAACTCCGCGACCTGGACAGGCGTCGTGCCCGTGTAGCCGTCGGAGGACTCGGTGCCCGCGAGCACCAGGTCCGGGCCCAGCCGGCGGATCGCCGCCGCCAAGACCTTCGCGGTCCCGAGTGCGTCCGATCCGGCGAGCACGGGGTCAGATACCAAGATGGCCTTCGCGGCTCCGACCGCCAGCGCGTTGCGCAGCCCGCTCCTCTCGCCGTTCGGGGCCATCGAGAGGAGTGAGACCTCGCCACCCCCGTCTGCTTCCACGAGCTGGAGACCCATCTCCACCCCGTAACCGTCCGACTCGTCCATGATCAGCTTCCCCTCGCGTACGAGGGTGTGATCCTGCGGATCGAGCGCGGGAGGGTCCGCCGTGTCCGGGATCTGCTTCACACAGACGGCAACGTTCACATAGCGATTCTCTACGACTGGCCGCCCCGCAGCCAACTTGCAGGTCGGGCTGGTCAGCCGGCGGCGGGTGGCGGTACCGAGCGTGGCGGTGCGGCGTCGGGCAGGTCGGACCGCCCGAGCGCCCGACGGGCCGCCGCAACGTCGTTGGTCACGACTGCGTCGACTCCCAAGTCGGCGAGCGCGACGATCTGGGCCGGGTCATCCACCGTCCAGGTCCTGATCGCCATGCCGCAGTCCTTGGCGGCCTTCATCAGGCCAGCGTCCACTGAGAAGAAGAAGGGATGCAGGCCCCGATGACCATGCTCACGCGCCGTCACGAGCGCCCCCATGGGATCCCTGTCCCCCTCGACGAGCAGCGCCGTCTCGAGACTCGGCTCGAAGGTGCCGACAGCGTCGATCGCTTCGAGGGAGAAGGACGAGACCACGATCCGAGGGGCCTCCCTGCGCGCCGCTAGCAGTCTCGCCACCTCGAACGCGAGCGACCTGTCCCGCTCGGGTCCCGCGTCGGTCTCGTCTTGCTTGATCTCGACGTTGACCCGGAGCGGCCAGCAGGCATCCAGCGCCTCGCCGAGCGAGGGAAGCCACGCAGGCAGCTCCGCCGACAAGAGGCGGCCGAACGGGCCAAGTCCGGGCACTTCGCCGTCATGGTGGACGACTACGTTGCCGTCGGCGGTGAGGTGGACGTCCAGCTCGATCCCGTCCGCGCCCAGGTCCCGCGCGGCAACGAACGCCGCGACGGTGTTCTCCCTCGCCAGCTGAGCAGATCCCCGGTGGGCGAAGATCTCGGTCAAGACATGTTCCTCCCTGCGCTTGGGCCTTCTACCGGAAACGGCCACGCTCGCGGTAATCGATTATTCCTAGATTGTGATCGTGATCACATGCTTGCATCGTGCCGCACGCTCCCGTAAGATTAGGTACCGCAGCCCGGTAGTCGACCGCCTCTTCGCCGGCGTTCAGCCCGCAGTATCGGTCTGATTGCTAGATGCAAGTTTTGTGAACCTGTTCACGGACGCGCTTGGACGGCCATGAACATCGTGCGCGCTTCCAAGCCCAGAGGAGGCAGGGTGGCTCTGACCTGGACCCGCTCGAGCGAGTGGGACAGTGACGATTGGCGCAAGGTTGCCGAGTGCCGAGACACTGACCCCGACCTGTTCTTTCCCATCGGGACCACAGGTCAAGCGATTGAGCAGATCGACGCGGCCAAAGCCGTCTGTTTCTCGTGCGAGGCCCGAGAGGCCTGTCTCGAGTTCGCGCTCGCCACAAATCAGGAGTCTGGCGTCTGGGGCGCCACTTCGGAGGACGAGCGCCGGAAGCTCCGCAAGACATGGCTGGCCGCTCAGCGCCGCCGCGCTTGCTGAGCCGCTCGCTTCCTAGTCAGCTCGCCGAGGAACCGGAATCTCCAGGCGGACAACTGTGCCGCCGTCGGTCTCCATCTTGATCGTGCCGCCTAGCTGACTTCGGACGAGATCGCGGACGATCGACAACCCGAGACTGCGAGTGCGGTCTATGTCGAATCCCTCGGGCAACCCACATCCGTTGTCCCGCACCACGACCTGCAACGCGTCGGGCTGCTCGTCAAGCACGAGATCGACGCGTGCGCCGATTCCAGATGTCGCCCGCCGACCGCCCGGCGC
>PMZN01000063.1:0-5718 GCA_003170375.1 Acidimicrobiaceae bacterium
GTGGAGCCCCAGCCGAGAAGCAGCACCCTCGCGTCGCCACCGGGATCATCGGCCTCGACGGGCGGCAGGCCCTTCGCGATGCCGGCGATCTTCGCCGCGCGAGCATGGATCATCACATCGTGGTTCGCGGGCTCGTAGGAGACCGTTCCGATACCGTCCTGCTTCTCGAGCCCGCCGATACGGTGCTCGAGGCCCGGCGTGCCGGGAATCGCCCACGGCCTCGCGAGCGTGTCGGGGTCCCGTATGAACGGCCAGAAGGCCGGCTCCCCGTCGGTGCCGGTCGCGTTCGGCTCGGTCGCGAACTCCACGGAGATGTCCGGCAGCGACTCGACGTCGGGAAGGCGCCAAGGTTCGGAGCCGTTGGCGAGGTATCCGTCGGAGAGCAGGTAGACCGGTGTCCTGTACTTGAGGGCGATGCGGGCCGCCTCGATCGCAGCATCGAAACAGTGCGAGGGCGTCTTGGCGGCGACGATGGGGACAGGAGCTTCGCCGTGGCGGCCGAACATCGCGTGCAGCAGGTCCGACTGCTCGGTCTTGGTGGGAAGCCCGGTCGACGGTCCTCCTCGCTGGATGTCGACGATGAGCAGCGGCAGTTCCAGGCTCACGGCGAGACCGACGGTCTCCGCTTTCAGGTCGATGCCTGGCCCGCTCGTGGTCGTCACCCCGAGGGCGCCGCCGAAAGCCGCACCGAGCGCCGCACCGATGCCGGCGATTTCGTCTTCGGCTTGGAGGGTCCGCACACCGAACTTCTTGTGCTTGGAGAGCTCGTGCAAGATGTCCGACGCCGGCGTGATCGGGTAGGACCCGAGGAAGAGGGGCAGCTTGGCAAGGTGGGCCGCGGCCAAAAGCCCCCAGGCGAGTGCCACGTTCCCGGTCACGTTCGTATAGGTGCCGGGGAGGTGCTCAGCGGGCGCTATCTCATATGAGGACTCGAAGATCTCCGCGGTTTCGCCGAAGTTGTAGCCGGCCCGGAACGCGAGGGTGTTCGCCTCAGCCACGATCGGTGATCTGCCGTAGCGGCGGACGATCCAGCGCTCGGTGTCGACGATCGGCCGGTGGTAGAGCCACGACAAGAGTCCGAGCGCGAAGAAGTTCTTGCTCCGCTCCGCATCGCGCGGCTTGGCCCCGGTCTGCTTGCACGCCTCGAGGGTCAGCGAGGTCATGGGGATTTCGTAGATCCTGAAAGCCGACAAGCTGCCGTCTTTGAGCGGGTTGGCCCCGTAGCCCGCTTTGGCAAGGTCCCGCTCGTCGAAGGAGTCCACGTTGATCACGAGGGTGCCGCCGGTTGGCAGATCGTTCACATTTGCCTTCAAAGCCGCGGGGTTCATCGCCACGAGCACGTTCGGCGCGTCGCCGGGGGTGAGGATCTCGTGGTCAGAGATGTGGATCTGAAAGGCGGAGACGCCGGCGAGGGTCCCTGCCGGGGCGCGAATCTCGGCGGGGTAATTCGGGAACGTCGACAAGTCATTGCCGAACAGGGCGCTCTCATCGGTGAACCGGTCCCCGGTGACCTGCATGCCGTCGCCGGAGTCCCCGGCAAAACGGATCACCACCTGGTCAATCGTCTCGACTTTGCCCGGTTCGTTCACCGGCTTGGACTTTGTCGTCACGGCCCCTCCACTTGGCTCGCCGGCCTATGTACCGCCACGCCCGCGATTACCTTGTCACCCGCCTGCCTGTGGTTATGGGCATTCTACCGCCGAGCTCTTCACCTTCCGGCGATGTGCAAGGCCGGCATTGGCCGCGGCTCGAGGCCCCGGCACCCGACAAGAGCGCTTGCAGACGACTCGTTCAGGTTGTTCGGCTCGCTCTAAGCCACCGTGACGGAGTCGTCGAGGTACACGTCCTGAACAGCGTGGATGATCTCCACTCCCTCGCTCAGCGGACGCTGGAAGGCCTTGCGTCCCAGTATCAGCCCCATGCCGCCGGCGCGCTTGTTGACCACGGCGGTCCGCACAGCCTGTGCGAAGTCGCTGGCGCCCGATGACTCGCCGCCCGAGTTGATGAGCCCGATGCGTCCCGCGTAGCAGTTGACGACCTGCCAGCGGGTGAGGTCGACCGGGTGGTCGGTCGTCAGCTGGCGGTAGACGAGGGGGTCGGTGCGACCGAACTTCAGCGCGGTGTAGCCGCCGTTGTTCTCCGGCTGCTTCTGCTTGATGATGTCGGCTTCGATCGTGACTCCGAGGTGGTTCGCCTGCCCCGTGAGGTCTGCCGCCAGGGCATAGTCGGCCTCAGGGGTCTTGAACGCAGGGTTGCGGAGGTAGCACCAAAGGACGGTGAACAGGCCGTAGCCGTGCGCCTCGGCGAAGAGCGCGCTGACTTCTCGGATCTGCCGGGTGGCCTCCTCCGAGCCGAAGTAGATCGTGGCACCCACGCCCATCGCCCCGAGGTCGACGGCTTGGCGGACCGAAGCGAACGGCACCTGGTCGCCCCGGTTCGGGTAGGTGAGGAGCTCGTTGTGGTTGAGCTTGACGATCAACGGGATCTTGTGGGCGTAACGACGAGCGATGATGCCGAGGCCCCCGAGCGTCGAGGTGAACGCACTGCAGTCGGCTGCAATCGCCAGCTCGGCAAGCTTCTGCGGGTCGAAGTACGCCGGGTTCTTCGCGAAGCTCGCGGCCGCCGAATGTTCGATCCCCTGGTCGACCGGCAGGATCGACAGGTACCCGGTGCCGCCCAGGCGGCCGTGGTCGAACATCTGCTGCAGGTTGCGCAGGACCGGCACGGGCCGGTCACTTTGAACAAGGACCCGGTCGACGAAGTCAGGCCCGGGAAGCGAAAGCCGGTCTCGCTCGATCGTCTTGCACTCGTGGCCGAGCAGGGAGTCAGCCTCGTCCCCGAGCGTCTCGCGGATGTTGATTCCCATTATGTCGTTCCTCCTGGTCAGCGCGTTTCAGCCGAACCCATTCCGCCGGTGCGGGGACGAGCGCTCCGCCGAACGAGTCGGCGTAGGTTCAAGCCGCGCCCTCTTGGGCGCTCCTTGGCGATCCTAGCTCCAGTCCTCACGTGGTCATCAAACCCGCCCGGACCACCAGATCGTGACAAGCTCGGAGCCCGGTGATCTGAGCTCAGCTGCCCGGTCACCCTCGGCACCGAGCTCGCGCAAGGCCGAGGCAACCTCGCCGGCTCGGCCGGGGCCCATACAAAGTCGGCGCCTTGTCACCTCGACCAGGTCCTCGAAGGTTCCGTGATCTGGCTCGCCCGAGCGAGACCAGACCTCGTGACCCGGTGCGAGTCCCAGCTCCTCCAACACCGCCAGCGCGTCGCAGGCGGTCGGAACGTTCGGTCGGACAAGGCCGTGGAAGCGTTCCCAGAGCGGATTCAGCGCAGTGAGCGGGTGGCGGGCTGTGAGCTCGACCACGACGAGCCGGCGGGCATGGCTCGTGAGCGCGGCGACGAACGGCCCGAGGTCCGCGACGTTGTACAGCACGTGATGGCACGTCACCACGTCAGCTGGCTCGACCTCGCCAGCCACGTCCGGCCAGCGCCCACAGACCGGAAGAACTGCCTTGCCGAGCCGGTCGGCGTTGTCGACAAGGACGCTCAACAGGTCCCGGTCGCTGTCGACCGCGGTCATCGCGGTCGCTCGGGGCACGAGTGGGAGGCAGGCGGCGCCGGCGCCGGCGCCGACATCGAGAACCGAGCCGGGGTTCGCGAGAGCCTCCCAGGCCCGTTGGTAGGAAGGGCCCGCGGAAGCCTCACTCCTGTGTTCGGCCCTGCGGATGAAGAGCTGGCGCGGCAGCACCCAGGGAGATTCGGGCGTAGCCGCAAGGATCTCGGTCGGGATCGCCCACGACTCGAGATCGGACCGCCAGCGCTCCAGCAGCTCCGCGGCGCTCACGGACCGAACCTCAGACGTTGAACCGGATCTCGAGCACGTCGCCGTCGTGTACGACGTAGTCCTTGCCTTCGAGACGGACCTTGCCCTTTGAGCGGGCTGCAGCAAGCGAGCCGAATTCGAGCAGCTCGTCCCACCTGATCACGTCGGCTTTGATGAAGCCTCGCTGGAGGTCCGAGTGGATCACTCCAGCGCATTCGGGGGCCTTCGCGCCGCTGCGGAAGATCCATGCTCGCGACTCATCTTCGCCGGTGGTGAGGAAGACCCACTTCCCGAGAATGTCGAAAGCCGCCTGCGCGACGCGGACGAGCGCGCCCTGTCCGAGTCCGAGACCCTCGAGCAGCTCAGCGCGCTCGGCGGGATCGAGCCTGGCAGTCTCGGCCTCCAGCTGAACGGAGACGGCAAGCACGTCCACGCGACTGCCGACCTCCTTCTCCACGGCCGCCACAAGCTCGTCGCTGTCGGCGAGCCTGTCCTCGCCCACGTTGGTCACTGCCATCGTCGGCTTGTCCGTAAGCAGGAAGAACGGCTTCAACGCCTCGCGGTCGCCTGCGTGAAGACTCGAACGGTACAAAGGCGTGCCTTGCTCGAGAACTGCGACCGCCGCCGGCGCGGCCTTCAGGCCGGCTGCGATGGCTGGGTCGACCGGGGCGACACGGCTGCGCTTCTTCGTGAGTTGTTGCTCGAGAGTCGCCAGGTCGGCCAGGGCGAGCTCGAGCTCGATGACCGCGAGCGAGGCCAGAGGATCGGTGTCGCCGGGCACGTTCTCGTCCTCGAAGCTGCGCAGCACAAGGCAGAGGGCGTCCACTTCGCGCACCCCAGCAAGAAACCGGCTTCCGAGGGCATCCCCCTTCTCACCACCCTTGCCGATCGCGGCGATGTCGACGACCTCAAAGCCGGCATAGACGATCTTGCGGCTCTCGCTCATCTTCCCGAGAGCGTCGACTCGGGGATCGGGCACATGCGCGACCCCGACCTCGGTCTCGACCGTCGAGAAGGGGTGGGACGCGACGACGGCATCGCCGCCAGTGAGCGCATTGAAGAGGGACGATTTGCCCGAATTGGGCAGGCCCACAAGGCCGACACGGTCCACGACACTGACGGTACTTCCTCAACGGGCTGCCCCGACGACCACTGCGTCGGGGCAGCCGGTCCAGATCTGCGGGAGCGGCTCGGCCGAACCGTCTGCGCCAGCGCGCTCGCCCTGATCAGCGCAGAGCCGCCAAGCGGTCCTCCGTGTCGAAGAGCTCGGGTGAGAAGGACGCGACGCGGGTGAACAGCTCTCGTGCCCGAGGGAGGTCGCCCGCCCTTTCGTAGAGGTCACCGAGGGCATACCACTGCCGGAGATGGCAGGTATCGGGATGGCGGAGGGACTTGCCTCCAGGACCGAGGAGCGCGATCGCTCCCTCGAGGTCGCCGCGGTCGGCCATCATGCCGGCCACGACGAGGCGCCCCTCGACGAGAACTTCCCTGTCCACGCCCTCTTGTCGCAACGCATCCCAAAGTGTGAGGACAGCCTTGTCCCGACCGAGCGCCCTCTCGCAGTCGGCGATCACCGGATGCTGGTCGAACGAGCCGGTGAGGTCATGGAAAGCCCGCAGCTCGCGAGCTGCTTCGCGCCAGCGGCCGAGCCGGTAGAGCGTGAGGCCGTAGAGCTCTCGAACCGCCCCAACGTCCGGTGCCAACCGGGCGAGCACGCGCAGCTCTGCGAGCGCCTCCCGGTACCGGTCGCGCTCGTAGGACCGGGTCGCGATCCCAAGTCGTCGCTCCAGCCCCGCCGCGCGATCGGGACCGACTGCTCCCCGCAGCTCCTCGCGGACCTCGAGCGGCAGCTCGTTGTCCTCAGTTCGTTTGCGAACGCGGCGCTCGCGCTCCGATTC
>PMZN01000063.1:5815-7098 GCA_003170375.1 Acidimicrobiaceae bacterium
AGATGAATTCCGGCGACGACCTACTCTCCCAGGGAGTCTCCCCCCAAGTACCATCGGCGCAGGCAGGCTTAACTTCCGTGTTCGGGATGGGAACGGGTGTGACCCTGCCGCTATGATCACCGGAAACCTTTCGCTCGAGCGGTTTCCGCAGCACGCTGCGGGCACCGGCGCCAGCCGGTGCTCCCGCTAGAGGGTGTTGTTACCAACTACCCCTCGAGCCTTCCATAGCGAGCACGAGCCCCAAGCCCTCGGCCGATTAGTACCGGTCGGCTGAACACATTGCTGTGCGTACACCTCCGGCCTATCAACGTGGTGGTCTGACCACGGGCCTTACCAGGTTATCCCTGTGGGAAATCTCATCTCGAAACGAGCTTCGCGCTTAGATGCTTTCAGCGCTTATCCCTTCCGCAGGTCGCAAACCAGCCGTGCCCTTGGCAGGACAACTGGCACACGAGAGCTGCGTCCGTCCCGGTCCTCTCGTACTAGGGACAGCCTTCCTCAGATTTCCTACGGCTGCACCGGATAGGGACCGAACTGTCTCACGCATGTTGTCCCGTATTACTACGGGCATAGACTATACCTTCACCCTATTTCTAGGGGCCGGCGTGTCATGGCGTCCGTTCATTCACTTCGACGCCATCCCCTCGCTGTAGCAAGCGAGGAAGTCGTTACAGGGGCACAACACGCCCTTGCTACGTAGATATCGCTCAACATCTACGGCGGATATCCGCTTCGTCTTCGAATAGTTTAGGGTAGCAAAAGCGTCAACTTCACGTGCAAGTTGCAGGAACTGCTCGGCTTCCTTCAACCGCTCTAGGCGGGGAAGGAGCTCGAGCGCGCGCCGTACATGTTCCCTCTTGAAGATCACGTACGGCTGAACGGCAAAGAGCAAGTCCAGCAGCAGAGGCCGGCTGGTGATCACGAGATCACTCATCCCGGTACCTCGATCTCGCAAGTAGCCGCCTCCGATCAGACCATGGATTGCCTCCAGGCCAGACCGGGCCGACGTGCTCTGCGAGAAAGAAGTGCTGGCTCGGATGTAGAACCCGAACCTGTACTCCTGCTGCTTGACGAGCTGGAAGTGAATACTCCCATCGCCATCCAGGAATCCTGCTACATACGACGCGTCCAACGCTCTCATTGTGTTGGCCTTCCCTCGGTATTGCCCTGAAGTTACAGTTCGGTAGTAACAGTTCAGGGTTTCACCGATATGAGCCGACAAACACCCAGGAATTACTTCCTAGGGACGCAGTGTTATCTACGTTCTAAACCCAGCTCGCGTA
>PMZN01000181.1 GCA_003170375.1 Acidimicrobiaceae bacterium
GCCACCGACTTGCCGGCTCCGACAGTGACAGCGACAGACTGCAACAGCTTCGCCAGCGGTTGCCGGCAGAGATAACAGTTGTTTCTCCGACGCATCCACTTCGCGGTGAGCGGCTGATTGCCAAGTCGTTTCAACGAAGAGATGGTGAACTTCGGCTCGTCGTCGTTCTCCCCGATGGGACACCGGGCATGATCGCTGCGAACGCGACGGATGTCTTCGGCGAGGTCCAACGCGCTGAATCGCCGGCGACAGCATTGTCGGTCGAGGGAGTGCGTCGACTCCGCTCGGCGATGGGTGCTCACGACGCGACAGTCAAGGCTGCTCGTTCTCAACGTCGTCGTTTGTGGAAGGTGGTGCGCCACGACCACGGTGTCGATCCGTTCGACCGGCTGATCTGGGTGTACTCGTCGCACACAACCGAGCTGGCCGCGCGCCGTGCTCGTGACCGCGTGAGGGCCGTCATGGTCCGGGCATCGGGCTATGAGGTCGCGGCCCGCTCAACGTGGAGCGTCGTGCGCGATCCAGCTGGTTCGTTGGTGAACCCACCGGCCGACGACGGTTCTAGCGCCCGGTGAGCACGACCGAAGACACGATGGCAACTGCACACGCAAATAGGCTCGCCTCGCTGTATCCGCGCCAACGAACCAGGGAGGTGAGCCTGTTTGCGAACACTGAGGATAGCCGCGCCCGCCCAGCTGAAGCTGGGTCTGGGCGACGATTCCGTCGCGGGCCGGTGGGAGGAACTGCCCGAATCGACTCGGGTATCGGCTCTCGGCCTGCTCGCCCGTCTCATCGCCAAGACCGTGGTGGACGAGGAGGAGGGGGCTGATGGAAATGAGTGAGCTGACGAAACTACGCCCAACACACCTGCAACGCGAGGCCTGGATCTATGTCCGCCAGTCGACCATGACCCAGGTCCGCGAGAACACCGAGAGCCTGGAAGCACAGTACGAGCTGTTCGGTCGGGCCGAAGCTCTCGGGTGGCGAGCCGAGCAGATCCGAGTCGTCGACGAGGACCTCGGACGTTCCGGTGCCGAAGCGAGTGCCCGGACGGGCTTCCAGTCACTCGTCGCGGCTGTCGGTCTCGGCCAGGTTGGCCTGGTGCTCGGCAAGGAGGTCAGCCGCCTCGCACGGCGCAATGCCGACTGGTATCAGCTGTTGGATCTTTGCGCCGTGACCGACACGCTCATCGCCGACAGCGACGGGGTCTATCACGCAGGTGACTACAACGACCGGCTGGTGCTCGGACTGAAGGGCACGATCAGCGAGGCTGAGCTCCACCTTTTGCGGTCCCGACTCGATGCCGGCCTTCGTCATAAGGCAGCCAAGGGAGAGCTCCGCCAGGGGCTTCCAGTCGGGTTGGACTACGACCTTGACGGTCGAGTGGTGCTCAGCCCGAACGAGGCGGTCCGAGAAGCGATCACGGTGGTCCTTGCGCGCTTTGAGGAGCTGGCCTCGGCCCGCCAAGTGCTGTTGTCACTGCGTGTCGACGGATTGCTGCTCCCACGACGCGCGGCGGGCTCGTCGCGAATCCGATGGGCGGAGGCGACCTACCCGGCGGTCCATGATTTTCTCACCAATCCTGCATATGCCGGTGCCTTCGTGTTCGGACGCACCAAGATCAGCCGTCGGGTCGAAGAGGGCGGGATCGTCGTCTCTCGGGTGCGCGAACTGCCCATCGAGGAGTGGGAAGTGTGCATCCCCAACCACCATCTCGGATACAGCTCGTGGGAGACCTATCTGGCGAACCGCGAACGCCTGCGTAACAACTGGCGACCGCCAAAGGGCGAGGGTGGCGGGGCGGCACGAGAAGGGCGGGCTCTCCTGCAGGGCCTCGTGCGCTGCGGACGATGCGGGCGCAAGATGGCCGTCGGCTACTCGGGTAACGAAGGCAGCTCCCCACGCTATCTGTGCGCCCTTGGACTTCACCTTTATGGCAGCACGCAGAAGTGCCAGAGCATCGGCGGGCACAAGCTCGATGCCGTCGTCGTCGATGAGGTATTCGCCCTTCTCGAGCCAGCGTCGATAGCAGCCACCGCGGCAGCGCTGTCAGAGGCCGAGTCCCACCACGCCCGGCGGATGCGTGCATTCGAACTCAACGTCGAACGGGCTCGCTTCGAAGCCGAGCGGGCCCGTCGTCAGTTCGACGTCGTGGAACCTGAGAACCGACTCGTCGCTCGCAGCCTCGAACGGGACTGGGAGCAACGCCTGATCGCGCTGCGCCAAGCCGAGGCCGATCTCGCGACACAACGCTCCCGGCGTCCAGCAAATCTCACCGCCGACGAGACGGCATGGCTGTCACGAGCCGGAGCAGACCTGCACGCCATCTTCGACGCGGCGAGCACGACGGCACGAGAGCGCAAGCAGCTGCTCCGCCTGCTCGTCACCGAGGTCGTCATCACCGTCGACCGGGTCGCGAGACGCGCCGAGGGACAGATCATCTGGCAAGGGGGAACGACCACCGATATCGCAGTGAACTTGCCCCGTCTCGGGTTCGACAACGCTCGGAGAACCGAGACCGAAACGGTTGAGATGATTCGTCGCCTGGCCGTCCACTACGCCGACGCGACGGTCGCTCGCATGCTCGCCCGCCAGGACCGGACCACGGCAACCGGCCTGCCCTTCACTGCCGAACGAGTAAGTACCGTTCGCCGACAGTACGACATCGCGCCCTGCAAGCGCGAAGGGACTGTCACAGGCTCGAGTCATGATCACGAGATGGTGAGTGTCGCCGAGGCCCAGAATCTGCTCGGCGCTTCCCGTGCGACGCTCTATCGATGGCTGGCGGACGGGTTCATCGTCGGCGAGCAGGTCACTCCGGGCGCTCCATGGCGGATCATGGTCGACGCCGCTCTGCGCTCTCGCATCGCGAGCGAGGTGCCTGGCGGGTGGGTCGGTCTCAACGAGGCTGCAAAGGCACTCGGTGTGGCTCGCCAGACCGTTCTCGATCGAATCCGACGAGGTGAGCTCGCCGCGGTGCATGTCAACCGTGGACAGCGCAAGGGACTGGCCATCGACATCAATCCCACCGGTGCCCGACTCTTCGCTGAACCAGCATGAACGCGGCGACCGTGCGGAGCCCCACGACGCCGAATCCCCAGATCCTGCTGAGTAGCGGACCTGATCGCTCGGCGTCACGGGTTCGTTGTTGAAGACCGTGATGGGGACCAATCCTGTGGAGTCCATGATCGAGATCGTGCGCGACCAATCACGCAACGTGAAGCGCTGGCAG
>PMZN01000078.1:0-222 GCA_003170375.1 Acidimicrobiaceae bacterium
AAGCTCATGGACTCCATCGACGACGACTACCTGCGCTATGTCATGCACGTTCAGGTCCTTGCTGCGCCAGCTGAGGATCCCGACTACGCCCAAGCGGCGTTCGTAGCCGCTGACGACCCGGTCGCGGGGCTCGGCGATCTTGCCCAGGCGCCGCCTGCCGAGATCGCCGGCGACTCGGCTCAACCACCGTCGGCCGCTCCCCCCGGGGCGCAGGCACCGCCT
>PMZN01000078.1:257-9715 GCA_003170375.1 Acidimicrobiaceae bacterium
TCCGCCTGCGGGCCCGATCTCGCCGACCGGGACGCGGGTTGTCGGCGGGCCGCCGGCCAAGGTCGGGCGCAATGAGCCGTGCTGGTGCGGCAGCGGACGCAAGTTCAAGGTCTGCCACGGCGCGAGCTGAACGATCGTGACTCGAGCATCCGACGCGGGCCCCGACGGCGCGCGCCTTGACCTCGGCGAGGTCCTGGCATCGCTTCGCGTCCGCCTCGACGCGGCGAAGGTCTACCTGAGGCTCGACGACTTGATCGAACACCTCGGAGCGCTCGAGGAGACCATCGCTGAGCCCGACCTCTGGTCGGACGCCGACCAGGCTCGGAGGGTGACCTCGGAGTACGGCCGGATCCGAGACGACATCGAGGGCCTGCGCGCCCTCGACACACAGCTCGCTGATGCCGAAGCCCTGCACCTCTTGGCCGTGGAGGAAGGTGGGAGCGAGCTCGCCGACCTCGAGGGCGAGCTCACCGACATCGCCGCGACGGTCGCGAAGGCTCTCGACGAGCTCGAGCTGCGCAGCTTGTTCTCCGGTGAGCACGACGAGAGGGACGCCGTCGCAGAGATCCATGCCGGCGCCGGCGGCACCGACGCCCAGGACTGGGCCGAGATGATGTTGCGCATGTACCTGCGCTGGGCCGAGCGCCGAGGGTTCGAGGTCGAAGTGGACGAGGTCTCCGAAGGAGGCGAGGCCGGCATCTTGTCGGCGACCTTCATCGTGCGCGGGCGCTATGCGTACGGGCTGCTGGCCGCCGAGCGCGGCGTGCACCGTCTCGTCAGGATGTCGCCTTTCGACTCTCAGCACCGGCGCCAGACGAGCTTCGCGTCACTCGATGTGGCGCCGTTCCTCGAGGACCTGTCCGAAGAGGTCGAGATCGACGAGAAGGAGCTTCGCATCGACACCTACCGCTCGTCGGGCGCCGGAGGCCAACACGTGAACGTGACTGACTCGGCCGTGCGGATAACGCATCTTCCGACCGGCATCGTCACCTCCTGCCAGAACGAGCGCAGCCAACACCAGAACAAGGCGAAAGCCCTGCAGATCCTCGCCGCCAAGCTCGCCGAGCGCCAGCGCGCAGAGCGACGAAAGGAACTGGAGACGATTTCGGGGCCCTTGAGCGACGTCGCCTGGGGGAGCCAGATCCGGTCCTATGTCCTCGCGCCTTACCAGCTCGTCAAGGATCTGCGCAGCAGCTACGAGACGGGCAACGTCGAGGCGGTGCTGGACGGGGACCTTTACGATTTCATGATCGCGTTTCTGAGATTTCGTAGGGAACATGAGGGTTCCTGAGCGCGAGATGTTCCGTTACCCCTTTGTCACAAGCCTGGCTGGTAGCCTGCGACAGGGGGATTTTGTGCCGGAACACGGGGAAGAAGGGGACCGATGATCCGCTTCGATGACGTCACGAAGTCCTACAAGGGCTCCGTTGTCGCGTTGCGGGAGGTCTCGCTCGAGATCTTGAAGGGTGAGTTCGTCTTTCTCGTCGGGGCGTCGGGATCGGGCAAGACCACGATGCTCAAGCTCCTGCTGCGCGAGGAGGTTGCCGACCGCGGCGAGATCTGGGTGGCCGGCAAGGAGATCGGGCAGCTCTCGAACTGGAGAGTGCCGTACCTGCGGCGCAACCTCGGTTGCGTGTTCCAGGACTTCCGCCTGCTCCCGAACAAGACCGTGTTCGAGAACGTTGCCTTTGCGCTCGAAGTCATCGGCCGGCCGCGCCACGTGATCGGGACGCAGGTGCCGCAAGTCCTGGAGCTGGTAGGCCTCGGCCAGAAGGGCGATCGACTGCCACATGAGCTGTCGGGAGGCGAGCAGCAGCGCGTCGCGATCGCGCGTGCTTTCGTGAACCGGCCCCTGATCATCCTCGCCGACGAGCCCACCGGCAACCTCGATCCCACGACCAGCCAGGGCATCATGTCCCTGCTCGATCGGATCAACCGCACCGGGACGACGGTCGTGATGGCGACCCACGATGCCGGGATCGTCGACAACATGCGCCGGCGTGTCATCGAGATCGACCACGGCGCGATCATTCGCGACCAGGCACGCGGGATCTACGGCCTGGACCCGATGGCCTCGAGCACGCGGGGAGTCCCGGTTGTGGCAGTGTCCGCGGTGCGCGCGGGGTCGGCCGAGCTGGATCTGGACGATGCGGACGAACCAGTCACCAGTCGTCAGGAAGCGGTCCGAGCTCGGCGAGGGCGGCACTGATGCCTATCTCGCCGGGTTACGTAGTTCGCGAAACTGCGACCAACCTGTGGCGGAACCGGTTGATGGCGATCGCGGCGATCCTCACCGTCGCCGTTTCGCTCTCCCTCGTCGGCACGGCGCTGTTGATGCGCCAAGCGGTGAACAACGAGCTCGTGCAGTTGAACCAGAACGTGGACCTACAGGTCTTCGTGCAGCCGAAGGCCTCGGCGGCCGAGGTGGCGACACTGCGCACCACGATCACCCAGACGCCTCAGATCCGCAAGGTCGTCTACCTCGACCACGAGGAGTCCTACAGGCTTGCATGCCGGATCAGCGGCCAGACCGTCTGCAGCGTGCTGAACGAGCAGACGACCCCGCCGGTGTTCCAGTGCACCTTGACCAATCCCGGGGGGGCGGCTGCTGTCGCAAGCGTTCTCCAGCACCTTGCGGGTGTCTTCCAGGTCACCTACCCCTCCCAGGCGGCGCACACCTTGACAGCGGTGAGCAATGTCCTGCAGGTGGTGCTGCTCGTGATCGCTGTCGTGTTGCTGATCTCGGCGTTGGTGCTGATCTTGAACGCCATCCGGATGGCGATCTTCTCCCGCAGGCGAGAAGTCGGCGTCATGCGCCTCGTCGGCGCGACGAGCTGGTTCATCCGGCTGCCGTTCATGGTGGAGGGCCTTGTGCAGGGACTGATCGGAGCGATCGTGGCTGCCGGGATCGTGCTGCTCGGGGACCTCGGCATCCGCACGTTGATCAGGCACTTTCGAGAGTTCTCATCGGCCGTCGTGCCCGGCCACGACGTGATCATCACCGAGATCCTCGTCGTCGTCATGGGCGCGCTGATCGGCGCCATCGGCTCGGCTGTGGCAGTGAGACAGTTCCTCGACGTCTGAGCGAGCCTCGGTGGGCTCCGCCACGCCGGGCCCGAACCCGCTGCGGGTCAGTGCTCGGCTGGGTGCGGTCGCCTGTGACCTCTCAGCACAGGACGTCCTTGCGTTGGAACAAACGAAAGGCGAGGACAAGGGGCACGACTCCCCAGATCGCAGCAGAGATCGCACCGCGCCCCATGCCCTCGAGCGAGCCACCGGGCACGAACAGGTGCGTCCACGCCTCGAGGTAGTGCACCGGCAGGAGCGGGTGGATACGGCTGAGCCCGGGCAGGGCGTCGAGGATCGCCGAGACTATGTAGAGCCCGATGCCCGAAGCCATGGCGGCGAGGGCGTTCTCGGTCGCCACCCCGACCAGAGTTGCGACCCCGACCACGCTGAGCATGCTGAAAAGCGTGTACGCGGTCGCAAGCAGCAGGCGAGCAAGTGAGCCTCCGACCGACAGGGTCAAGATGGGTGAGCCGCTCGAGATCCCAAAGGTGTGGATCGGATGCAGCCCGAAGAAGCCAATGCCGACGATCGTCCCGGTGATCGGGATCAACACGGCAGCGGCGACGGCCAGCACGACCGAGACGCTGAGCTTGGAGGCGAGCACCTTGGGGCGTGCCACCGGCCGGATCAGCAGGTATCGCAGCGACCCCCACCGCGCTTCGGAGGCGATGGGCTCTCCTGTGAAGATCGCGAACACGATCGGGATGAGCAGCACCGACGAGAACGACAGCGCAAGGACCCCGATGACGATGCCGGACTGGTGAGTCACAAAGTTCAGGCCGTCCCCGCCACCCCCGTTCTTGTTGCCTCCAAGCTCGAAGCCAAGCCCGATGAGAAACGGGATGATGACGCATATCGCCGCGACCACCCAGGTGCGCACACGGCGGATCTGCTTGGCGAACTCGACAGCGATCATACGGAGTGCTCCCCGACGAGCTCGAGGAACGCGTCCTCGAGGCTTCGGCGCGGTGTCACGGTGTCGACGCGCAAGCCCGCTCCAACGAGCGCCGCGACGAGATCAGAGCGCTCAGCGCCATCGAGCTGGACGACGATCCCGGGTGGGGAGGGCTCAACGCTTTGCACGCCGGGCAACCCCGCCAAGAGCGCGGCCGCTGCATTGGGGTCGTCGACCTCCAGGTATGCCGATGCGACCGAGGCCGTCACCTCGGCGACGGTCCCAGCTTGCATCAGCCGCCCACGGTGTACGACGACGACGTGGCTGCAGGTCTGCTCGACCTCGCTCAGCAGGTGGGACGAGAGGAGGATCGTCGTGCCGCTCGCGGCGATGCGCAACAGCGACTCGCGGACCTCGACGATCTGTCGTGGGTCGAGCCCGTTGACCGGCTCGTCCAAGACGAGGAGCTCCGGCTTGCCGAGGAGCGCCTGAGCGAAGCCAAGACGTTGGCGCATCCCGTGGGAGTACGTCTTCACCTTTCGATCCGCCGCCGGGCCGAGACCGGAGATATCGAGCGAGTGGTCGAGATGTGCGTCCGACAGCGCCCTGCCGCCAGCACGCCAGTAAAGCTCGAGGTTGCGCCTGCCCGACAGGTGGGGCACGAACCCGGGACCCTCCACGAGCGCCCCGACCCTCGAGAGCACGGCAATGCCGGGCCTTATGGTCTCGCCGAAGATCGCCATGGTCCCGCTCGTCGGCCGGATAAGACCGAGAAGTGCTCGGAGCGTCGTCGTCTTGCCGGCCCCGTTGGGACCCAGGAGACCGACGACCTGGCCGCGGCGCACGGTGAAGGACAAGTCATCGACGGCAACCACGCCGGCACCGAACCGCTTGGTCAGGTCCGTGACCTCGATGACCACGGGGGCATCCATCGCCGGCAGCCTACGGTGGTCCGCGCCGTTCCCTCCGTCAGGCAGGCCGCCTGCTTCCTCCCGTGACGGGGCCGCCACTACGCTCTCAGCGACACGTATCGCCATCAAAGAGAGACCTCTCGATGCACGAAGGGGACAAAGCGACACGCGGGGCGCTTTCGCGACGCGGTCGCAGACACGGACGCGGCCTGCGCGTGGTGGTGGGTGCCGCGGCGTGCCTGGCCGGATTCGCGGGAGCTGCGACGCCCGGCAGTTCGGCGACGGCATCGGTCACGACAACGGGATCGCCCCGGGTTCTGGGCCGGTTCGTGCGCATGGGCTCCGCGCCCCGGGTGCCGCGCGCAGCGGCTCTTCTCGGCCGGGTCCGGGGATCGCAGACGATCGAGCTCGACGTCGCCCTTCGTCCCCGCGATCCTGCGGCGTTGGCAAGGTTCGCCAGCGCGGTCTCGACTCCGGGATCTCCGGAGTTTCGCCGGTATCTTCGCCCGGGCGCCTTCGGAGCAGCCTTCGGGGCGACGGAGGCAACCGTGGCCTCGACGACCGCCGCGCTCGAGGGGCTCGGCCTGCATGTTGGCCCGGTGGCCTCCAACCGCCTCATCGTCAAGGTCTCCTCGACGGTGGCGATCGCCGAGCGCGCCTTTGCCACGACGCTCGTGCGCTATCGCCTCGGATCCGGGGCCCTCGTCTACGCGAACCTGTCAGCGCCGCGAGTCCCAGCAGCTCTCGCCGGCCGGATCCAGGCGATCGCAGGCCTGAGCGACTTGGCGCTGTCACATCCAGACGGGCTTTCGCGTCCCGATCCGAGCGCCGGGGTGCGTGCCCGCAGTTCGTTGAAGGAGAGCGCCGTCGACACGGACGGCCCGCAGCCTTGCCCGGCAGCGACCAGCGCCGCTTCAGTTGCTGATGTCTACACCGCCGACCAGCTCGCAACGGCTTACGGCTTCTCGGGTCTCTACGCGGCAGGTGATTTCGGAGCCGGCGAGACGATAGCGGTCTTCGAGCTCGAACCGTTCAATGAGGTGGACGTCCGGGCTTACGACGAGTGCTATTTCCCGGATCAGGCTGCCGCCATGGAGTCGGCGCTGCACGTTCTAAGCGTCGACGGCAGCAACGGAAGGGCCCCCGCCACCGACGTCGAGTCGACACTCGACGTCGAGGACGTCAGCAGCTTTGCGCCACAAGCGACTATCGATGTGTACGAGGGACCCAACAACGGCGCAGGCCCGCTCGACGTCTTCAGCGCGATCGTCTCGCAGGACCGCGCCCAGGTGATCTCAACGTCATGGGGCAACTGCGAGGCGCAAGCCGGCGGCAGCCAGGTCACCTCGGTCGAGGCCAACTTGTTCGAGGAGGCGGCCGCACAGGGTCAAACCGTCGTGGCCGCGTCCGGCGACGACGGCTCGACTGATTGTGGCGCCCCGAGCGGCACCCAGGCCGCGGTCGCCGCCGTTGACGACCCCGGCAGCCAGCCGTATGTGACGAGCATCGGCGGCACGTCGCTGACCGCGCTCGGCCCGACACCGACCGAGACCGTCTGGAACAACTCAAACGGTGCCGGCGGAGGCGGCATCTCGTCGAACTGGGCGATGCCCGCGTACCAGTCGGATGCCTCACCGGCGCTGGGCGTGATCAAGTCGTACTCCTCACCCGAGCCGTGCAGCGCGCCGACCGGCTACTGCCGGGAGGTTCCCGACGTCTCGGCCGATGCCAACCCGAATACCGGTCTTGTCATCGACTGGGGCGGCTGGGGCGGCTGGACCCCCGTGGGGGGCACGAGCCTGGCGGCGCCGCTGTGGGCGGCGCTGGTCGCGCTCACAGACGCGTGGCCGGCCTGCAGTGCTCACACTGTCGGGTTCCTGAACCCGGCGCTCTACTCGATCGCAGGCAAGAGCGCATATGCGAGCGCCTTGAACGACGTCACGAGAGGCGACAACCACTTGCTTTCGATTCCCGACTGGTGGCGGTACCCGGCTACCGTCGGATATGACCTCGCGTCCGGCCTCGGGACACCCGATGCCGCCAACCCCTCCGGAGGAGGCCTGGTCGCCCAGCTGTGCGCGCTGCCAGAGAGCGGAGGAGTGCAGTACGCGTCTCCGACGAAGTCGTCGATCACGGCCTCGGAGCACAATGTCGACGCGGACCGCACGTCGTTCTCCACGATCACAGTCACCCTGCGCACGAGGTTCGGCCTACCTGTTGCCGCCAAGCGGGTGTGGCTCGTCGCGACCACGACCCCGCCGGCTGCGATGAGAACCAAGATCAGACCAATGCCCAGGACCACCAATGTGAAGGGAGAGGCGATCTTCCAAGTGAGCGATACCTTGATTCAGAAGGTCATCTACCGCGCCACCGACCTCACGGACGGGGTCCTGCTGTTCCCGTCGGTGACCGTGGCCTACGTGAAGCCATGAGGGGCGTGATCCTCGCCGGCGGTACGGGCAGCCGGCTTCATCCTCTGACCCGGATCACCAACAAGCACCTGTTGCCGATCGGTGACCGGCCCATGATCAGCTACGGGATCGAGGCGCTCGTGAAGGCCGGGGTCACCGAGATGATGGTCGTGACGGGCGGCACGCACGCGGGCGAGTTCCTCAGGCTCTTGTCGAACGGCCAGGAGTTCGGCGTGGAGCGCCTGCTCTACGCGTACCAGGAACGGGCGGGAGGGATCGCCGAGGCCCTGGGACTGGCAGCTCAGTTCGTCGGGGACGACGCCGCGGTCGTGATGCTGGCCGACAACATCTTCGGCCGGTCGTTCGTGTCTTCGGTGCGTCGGTTCGGCGATCGACCAAAAGGAGCCCGCCTGCTGCTGGCCGAAGTCAAGGACCCGGCTCACCTTCGCCATCTCGGCGTGCCCGAGCTCGACGAGTCGGGGAGGATCGTGCGGATCGTCGAGAAACCGGACGACCCTCCGAGCACGTACTGCGTCACCGGCGTCTACCTCTATGACTCCGGGGTCTTCGACGTGATACGCACTCTGCGACCGTCAGGGCGCGGTGAGCTCGAGATCACCGACGTGAACAACCATTACGTCGCCGAAGGCCTCATCGACTACGACGTGCAGGAAGGCTTCTGGGGTGACGCGGGCGAGTCCATCGACGCGTACTACGCCGTGAACGATCATGTTCGTCGCTACGGCGCCAACCTGGACTGAGTGCCTCCAGAGACTCCGGGGCCCGACCGAGGGCGCAGCCTGGCGGCCCGCCTCCGACCACTCTGCTCATGGTCTAAGAGGGCGTCGCGGCGCCAACGCGGCTGTCAAGGCGTCCGAGAGGTCGGCATAGGCATGGACGTAGCCGGCACCTGTCAGCTTCTTCGGCAGCACCCTCTGGCTGGCGAGCAGTAGCTCGTCGGCGGCCCCGCGGCCGAGCGCGAGCCGCAAGAGCGTCGCGGGAAGTGCGAGCCTGCTTCGCCGGCCGAGCACGTGAGCGATCGCGTCGGTCAGCTCCGCGTTGCGCACCGGGTTGGGGGCCGTTGAGTTCACCGGTCCACTGAGCCGGGTGTCGTCGATAGCGCGAAGTAAGACGGCGATCTCGTCGTCGAGAGCGACCCAGCTCGTCCACTGGCCGCCGTCGCCGAGACGAGCGCCAAGGCCGAGCCTGAAGATGGGGACTTCGGCGGCCAGGATCCCGCCGTCGGCACCTCCGGCGCCGCCGAGCACGATGCCGGTCCGGATCGTGACGACCCGGATGCCGCGCTCGGCCGCCGGGGCTGTGCTCTGCTCCCAAGAGCGGCAAAGATCGGCAAGCACGCCGGTGCCTTGGGGACTTGTCTCGTCGAGCACTTCCTCCCCGCGATCGCCGTAGAAGCCTACGGCCGAGCCGGAGACGAGGACGGCCGGCGGACGCTCCAGCGAGGCGAGCGAGCGGGCGAGGAGGTTGCCGACGGCGATGCGGCTCGAACGGATGGCCTCCAGGCGCTTTGGGCTCCAGCGAGTCGTGATCGGCGCGCCGGCCAGGTGGACGGCGGCATCGATTCCTTCGAGGTTCCCACCAGGAACTCGCGAGGTGTCGAGCTGTCGCCGGGCCAGGTCGATGCCCACCTCGCCTTTGTCGGGCGGACGGCGGACGACTGGACAGACCTCGTCGCCGCGTCCACGCAGTGCCCGGACGAGGGCGCCGCCGATAAAGCCGCTGGCGCCGGTCACGACGATCCTCACCAGCAGGCCCTCTCGTGAACAGGTGCGGTGGAGGCGAGCTCGACCGCTGCCGAGATGAGCTCAACAAGCATCTTCGATCGCCCAATTCCGGGGTCCAACCCCGGGTAGTGGCCGTCAGCCTGTGAACGGGCCACCGAGGGTGTCGATCTGTCCGTAGGGCTCGCCTGCGTCGAGGTAGCACTCCTCGTGGAAGTGGTCGACCCGATTCCAGGCTCCATCGAGATAGACGTTCGCTATCACCTGGCGCGGGTGGGTGCGCGCAGCGAACTTGATCTGCTTGCCGCAGCGCACGCAGCGCACGTCGTTGCCCGGCTCCACTCCGCGCACAACAGCGCGCGTCGTGCTCACGTGCGCGCTCCGACGGCCGTCCCGATTGTCGGCACAACCGGTGTCGTTACAGCGATCT
>PMZN01000142.1 GCA_003170375.1 Acidimicrobiaceae bacterium
AGCCCGAGCGCCGAGGCCACCGTCGCCGTGAGGATGGCGTAGGTGAAGAACTGGCTCATCGGTCGCTCCGCTCTTCGGCTGTGACCAGTGACGCGGCCGGCGCGGCGAGCTCGGTCGGCCGGGCCCTGGAGCGCCCTAGAGGGCTGGAGGCCGTGGCACGGCTGCGCCTGCGCATGTACTCGAGCGAGACGACGAACACCACGACGAGCCCCTCGAGAGCGGTCACCATGTCGGCCGGCACGCCCGTTGCGACCTGCAAGGCGTCACCGCCCACGAGCAGCCCGCCGAAGAGGAATGCCGAAAGGATCGTCCACAGCGGGTTGAGCGCCCCAAAGAGCGCCACGACGATCCCGTTGAACCCGTCCGAGCCGGTGAACCCGGTGAGGCTCCCGTCGGTCACCATCCGGTGCGAAATGCTGCCGAAGACGAGCAGCGCCCCCGCGAGGCCGCACATCGCACCGCTTATGGTCATGGCAAGCGTCATCGTCCGTTTCACCGGCATCCCGGCATACCTCGACGCGTCGCGCGACAGCCCCACAGCCTGGATGCGAAAGCCGAAGCTCGTGCGATAAAGCAGGACCCACACCCCCACTGCCACGATCACTGCGATCAGCACCCCGAGGTGGAGCTGCGTATTCGGGATGAGGATGGGAAGCCAGGAGGTCCGGGGGAGAAGCCTCGTCTCTGGGATAAGCCCGTAGGTGGAATTCTGCGTCTTGTCGACCATAGGGCCGGCCAGCAGCCAGTTCATGACCTGGACAGCAACGAGGTTGAGCATGATCGTGCTCAGGATCTCGTTGACGTTGAAATAGGCCTTGAATGCTCCGGGGATCGCCCCCCAGGCCGCACCGCCGGCCGCGCCAGCGAGGAGCACGAGCGGGATGAGCTCGATGCTCGGCAGGTTCGGCAACGCGAGCGCTGTCGCCGAGCTAGCCAAGCCTCCCATCGCCAGCTGGCCCTCGCCACCGATGTTGAAGACGTTGGCGCGGAACGCGACGCAGATCCCGACGGCGACGAGAAGAAGTGGGGCGGCCTTCACGGCCGTCGAGCCGAGCGCGTAGCTGCCGTCGAACGCCCCGACGATGAGGGCGTTGTAGCCGGTGATCGGGTTGGCTCCGAGCGCCAGCATCATGACAGCGCCGAGCAGCAGCGCCGCGACGAGGGAAAGTGGAAGCGCAAACCAGCTCAAGAGGAGCCGTCGCCGGTCCTTCCAAGCATCCGCGGCCGCCACGCTGACGCGACTCAACACCAGCTCCCGGGTGCACTTCTGACCGGACTGCCGGTTGAGTGACGGCAATCCCTCAGCTGCACCATTGCGTCAGCGTAGGGATCGCTCACTTCGGCATCCTAGGTCGAAAGTCCTTTTTTGCGAGAATATTTCGGCCCGATGCCAATTCCTGACACCGGCACGAGCTGACAAGCGGCGCGGCCTACTACCTCACGCCCTTTGCCGCTCAGGGGCCGGCGCGACCCTCCAACAGCTCCGCCCGGCCGCCTTGGCCTCGCACAGCGCCTCGTCGGCGCTGGCGAGCAGGGCGTCCGAGGTCGTCCCCGGCGGGAAGTCGAGCACGATGCCGATGCTCGCCCCGACTTTCAACGCGGGAGCGTCACCTATCGAGATCGGTTCCGCGAGGCGCTCGACCACGCGGGCGGCGATGGCGATGACCTGAGGCTCGGTGACATCGCTGGCACAAAGGATGGCGAACTCGTCTCCTCCGATGCGAGCGAGGTCGTCGGTCGGGCGCACCACCGACGACAACCGGCGGGCGATCACTCGCAGCGCCGAATCTCCGGCAAGGCGACCCAGCCGGTCGTTCACGTCCTTGAAACCGTCTATGTCTATGTACAGCACGGCTGGGCGGTCACCGGCCGCGACCCGTGAGTCGAGCGCCTGGAAGTAACTCCTGCGATTGCCGAGGCCGGTCAATAGATCCTGAGAAGCCTCCTCCAACAACCGTTCCCCGACAACGCTGTGCGACATCATCAGCGACGCGAGGATCAGCGCCCGGTCCACGGCCGTGCGCTCTGTTGTCCCAAGTGGCCCGAGCTCGCGGCTCCACACGACCAGGCAAGCCGACGGTGTGCTCTCGCCGCGAGTCAGGATCGGGAAGCAGGAAACGGAGCGGGACCCTTTCGCGGCAGCTCTGGTGGACTCGGGCAAGCCGGCGAGCTCGGTGTACAAGATGGCCGAGTCCCGACCCATCGCCTGGTCCCAAGGTCCGGCGGCGGGTGGTCCGGGAACCGACGGGTTCGGCGGGAAGCAGCTGATCTTCCGACCGTCAGGCGAGGCGACAACAAAGAAGGACTCCCCGAGCACCGGCGGGAGCGCCAGGGCACCGGCAAGAGCCGACAGATTGTCCTCCAGAGCGACCCCAGCCTGGGCCGAGGCGAGAACTTGATCGAAGTGGTCGTACGCACTCTCGAGCAGCAGCAGGACGACGAAGCCGGCAAGGGCGGGATCAGCCAAGCGATTGAGCGCCCAGGCCTCGGCAAGCCGCGGCCTTCCGTCTGTGTGGAGGTACGGCAGCCGCACCGGGCCGGTCAGCTGCTCGGGCGACTTCGCTGCGGACGCCGCCAGCAGCCATGTCAGAAGAGGCCGGTCCTTTGGCTCGAGATGGCTGGTCAGCTCGGAGCCGACGAGGACATCCACCGACTCGCCACCGAGGTGCTCCACCTGACCGGACGCAAAGCGCACGATGCCACGAGCGTCAAGAAGGACCAGGACGCCAGGGATCGATGCGAGAAGGTGCGCGTGGATTCCGAGAACGTCCGGTCCTGATTCGATCGGCGCGCTCACAACTGCAATCTAACTGCCGGGACGGTCACCAGCTACAGAGTAGACAAGGGCCGATTGGCGCACGTGGACTGCGGCAACCGGCTCCCGAAGATGCTGCGTCCCGCCGGCCCGGCTGGGACCGGCGGGACTGTTCGCAGGCAGGCTAGGCCTGGCGGACCGCTTCAGCCTCGATCTCGAGCTTGACCTTCGGGGAGACGACGAAGCCGCCGGTCTCGAGGGCGGCATTGAAGCTCACTCCGAAGTCGTTGCGGTCGATCTCGCCGGAAGCGGTGAACCCGAGGCGCTGGTTGCCCCAGGGGTCCTGGATGACGCCCTCGAACTGGACGTCCAGGACGATCGGGCGCGTCACGCCCCGAACGGTCAGGTCGCCGTTCACCTTCCAATCACCGCCTGAGCTCAGTTCGACCTTGGTGCTGCGGAAGGTGAGCGCCGGGAACTCGTCGGTGCTGAGGAAGTCGTTGGTCCGGACATGCTTGTCACGGTTCTCGTCGTTGGTGTTGATGCTCGCCGCCTGGATGATCACCTCGACCGATGACTCCGACGGGTCGTCGGCGACGACGATGGTGCCCTCGAAGTCGGTGAAGCGGCCGCGAACCTTGGACACCATGAGGTGCCGGGCGATGAAACCGACCTCGGTGTGCGACTTGTCGAGCACGAACGTGCCGGTGCTCGGAAGCGTCAGGCCGTTGACAGCCCTGGTGCTGACGGGGGTGATCGTATCGGTCATCTTGAGACTCCTTGTGCTGAGGGGCTTACAGTTCATTTGCTTGTGCAACTAACTATAACAAATTGCTCGCGCAACTATTCCCGGGTTCCCGTTATGCTGTCAGCGTGGAACCAGCGGACGCACCCGGACACGCGAGCGAAGTCGACCGGATCACGCTCGTCGGGCTCGTCTTCGAGACGGCTTCAGGGCTGCATCGAGCGGTCGGCCCTCCCCTGGAGCGTCAGTGCGAACTTGCTGGCCAGGACTTCGAGATCCTGATCCGACTGACCCGAACGCCAGGCGGGCGACTGCGGATGAGCGACCTCGCCGCCCAAACGGATCTGACCCCGAGCGGTCTCACCCGAGCGGTCGACCGCCTGTCCGAAGCCGGCCTCGTGAGCCGCGAAGCCTGTCCAGAGGATCGTCGGGGAGCGTTTGCCGCGCTGACCGACGCCGGCGAGGCTCGGACACGCCAGGCGCTTGACGTCCACCGCGCGCAGCTCGCCCGGCTCCTCGACGGGGTCCTCGACCCGGACGAAGAGCTCGCCTTGACGGCCGCGCTTCGCAAGCTCCGCGACCGGGTCAACCCCGGGGCCTCCGTCCTCACTGCCTAGAGTGCAGCCTAGGAGGCACAGACAGAAATGACCGGACGAGACAGTTTCGGCGCCGAGGGCACCTTGGAGGTCGGTGACCGGCGCTACCGCATCCATCGCCTGTCGGCACTCGAGGGCGTCGCTGATCTAGGGCGGGTCCCTTATTCGATCAAGCTCCTCCTCGAGAACCTGCTGCGCCACGAAGATGGCGTGAGCGTGAAGGCCGAAGACGTGGAGGCCTTGGCCCGTCACGAGACCGGTGGAGCCGCCCGGGAGATCGCGTACTCGCCAGCGCGCATCCTTCTCCAGGACTTCACCGGCGTGCCGTGCGTCGTCGACCTCGCCGCCATGCGAGATGCCATCGAGGCGCTCGGTGGCAACGCGAGCCGGATCAACCCTCTCGTGCCCGTCGACCTCGTTATCGACCATTCCGTCGTCGTCGACACCTACGCCCGCCGCGACGCCCTCCAGGTGAACACGACCCTCGAGTACGAGCGCAACGCCGAGCGCTACCGGTTCCTGCGCTGGGGCCAACAAGCCTTCTCGAACATGCGCGTGGTGCCGCCCGGCGTCGGCATCTGCCACCAGGTCAACCTCGAGTACCTGAGCAGTGTCGTCTTCACCGACGCCGAGGGCGCCGCCTATCCCGACACCGTCGTCGGCACCGACTCGCACACGCCGATGGTGAACGGCCTCGGCGTGCTCGCCTGGGGCGTCGGGGGCATCGAGGCGGAGGCGGCCATGCTCGGCCAGCCGATCTCCATGCTCGTGCCGCGAGTAGTAGGTCTGCGCCTGACCGGCGAGCTCCCGGAAGGCACTACGGCGACCGACCTCGTCCTCACCGTTGCCGAACTGCTTCGGAACCATAGTGTCGTCGGCAAATTCGTCGAGTGCTACGGCCCGGGCGTGGCGAAGGTGCCGCTCGAGAACCGGGCGACCATAGGCAACATGTCGCCGGAGTACGGCTCGACGGCCACGATCTTCCCCATCGACTCCGAGACGCTGCGCTACTTGAGGCTCACCGGCCGCCCCGAGGAGCTCTGCACACTGGTGGAGGCTTACGCCAAGCTTCAGGGGCTCTGGCACGACGAAGCGGCCGAACCCGCCTACTCCGAACGGATCGAGCTCGACCTTTCGTCGATCGAGCCAAGTCTCGCCGGCCCGTCGCGCCCCCAGGACCGCGTTCCGCTGCGCAGGTCCAAGGCCATGTTCGCCGAAGCCCTCCCACGCTCGCTTCCCGAGCCGGTCGCGGCCGCCCCAGGCCCCGACGAGATCGCCGGCGACGCCCGGGCACACGTACGCCTCGCCAACGGAAGTGAGTTCGATCTCGCGCACGGCCATGTCGTGATCGCCGCGATCACCAGTTGCACCAATACCTCGAACCCGCAGGTGATGATCGCCGCCGGCCTCGTGGCGAAAAAGGCCGTCGAGCTCGGCCTCAGCTCCAAGCCCTGGGTGAAGACGAGCCTCGCACCAGGCTCGCGGGTCGTCATGGACTACCTCGAGCGGGCCAGCTTGGTCCCCTACCTCGAGAAGCTCGGCTTCGGCCTCGTGGGCTTCGGCTGCACGACCTGCATCGGCAACTCAGGCCCCCTGCTCGGGGAGATCTCCCAGGCCATCAACGTCCACGGCCTTGCTTGCGCGGCCGTGCTGTCGGGCAATCGCAACTTCGAGGGGAGGATCCATCCCGACGTCCGGATGAACTACCTCGCGTCCCCGCCCCTCGTGGTCGCGTACGCGCTGGCCGGCACCATGGACATCGATCTCGCGACCGAGACTCTCGGCGTCTCGGACGATGGCCGCCCCGTTCTGCTGGCGGACCTCTGGCCCTCGTCCCACGAGGTCGCGCAGGTGCTCGAGCAAGCCGTGGGCGCGGAAATGTTCCGCCACGCGTACGCGAACGCCACGACCGGTGACGAGAACTGGCGATCTCTCGAGATGCCGACGGGACGGCGCTACGCGTGGGACGAGCAGTCGACCTATGTGCAAAGGCCGCCGTTTCTCGAGGGAATGCAGGCCGAGCCGGA
>PMZN01000088.1:0-4592 GCA_003170375.1 Acidimicrobiaceae bacterium
CTGTTCGAGGCGGCCGTAGTACTTGCTAAGGAAATTTGTTGCTGTTAGGTTTCTGAATTCGTAAGCAGTTTGGATGCAGGCCCAGTCCGCGCGAAAGCACGGATGATTTCGGCAAGAAACTGGAGGGCAGCATGGCAAAGGACATACCCGAAGAAATCAGCAGCACACAGCGAGAGTTGTCCAGACGGCGCTTCCTGCGCAACGCGGGAGCTGTGGCTTCATTGCCGCTGCTCGGAAGCGTTGCCGGGATCCTGGGTGCGGACGGGGCTGGTGCGCAGACCTACAAGCGCAACAGCGACCATCCGTTCTTCGCGAAGCACCCGGCGTACCACTTCGTGATGGACAACCACGTGACCACGAACTCGTTCTTCACTGCGACGAAGTACGGCTGCGAGGACTTCTGTGCCCTCACGGGTTGCAGCTACACCTGGACCGGCTCGCAGACCTCGGTCGTCGGCCAGATGGTCGCCGCCATGGAGAGCGCGATCGCGTCGAAGGCCGCCGGAATCGGCGTGCCGCTCATCGACAACACGGCTTTTAACGCTCCGACTAACGCCGCGCTCAACGCCGGTATTCCTGTGATTGCCTACAACGCAGACGTGGCGCCCGGTTTCGTCAACAACAGGATGGCCTACGTCGGCCAGTCAAACCTGTCGGCCGGTGCCGCGGTGGCACGAGGCATCCTGGCTCACGGTGTACCGCACCTGGGCAAAGGTGACCTTGTCGCCGGAATCATCGCTACTCCCGGAACTGGCAACATCCAGCCGCGGATCGATGGAGCGAAGCCGGTCTTCACGGCAGCGGGCGTCGACTTCGTCGAGGTCGGGACTTCGGCTACGGAAGGCGCGCCAGAGTACAACGCCATCTCGTCGTGGTACTCCGGTCACCGGGGCGTGAAGTTCATGATGACCGTGGACAGCGGCGACTCCAACGCCGTTGCGCAGTTCATTGTCACCAACAAGCTGAAGGGCAAGGTTGGCGGCTCCGGATGGGACACCGGAATCCCGGTGATGGACGCCATCGAGACCGGATCCCTCCTCCAGACGGTCGACCAGCAGGCCTACCTGCAAGGCTTCGACACGCTCATGCAGTTGTTCCTCTTCAACATTTCCGGTGGGCTGATGAAGCCGACCAACACCGACACTGGAACCGCCATCGTCGTCAAGGCGACCGTCACCCCTTACCTGAAGTCCAACAGGTGGGAAGGCACGTCCAACGTCGAGACGGTCAACGCTCCCCCCAAGCCGATTCCGTACTAATCGGCGGCAAGAGAGATAATCGGAGGTCGCCCGAACGGTGGCCTACCCTGTAACCAGCCCGGCCGAGCCCAAAAGCTCGGCCGGGCTACCGTCTGGCGGCGTGGGTCGCTACCTTTGGCGTGCCTTCGTCGCGCAGCGCGAGATCACCCCGATCATCATCACGATCGCGCTGTTCATCTTCTTTTCTGTCGACTCGGCAAACTTTCTCACCTCCCTTAGCTTGAACGCTGCCGCCGGCTTCGCAGGGCCGGTCGGAGCGATCGCCGTCGGCGAGGTGCTTGTGCTCGTCCTGGGCGAGATCGACCTCTCCGCTGGGCAGGTGTTCCTGACCACGCCCTGGGTCATGTACTGGCTGTGGCAGCTCGGCGTTCCCGTGGGATGGGCCATTGTCGCCTCGCTCCTCGTCGCCGCCTGCGTCGGGATGATCAACGGCCTGATCACCGTGTTGTTGAACGTCCCGTCGTTCGTCACGACCCTGGCGACGAACTTCATCCTGTTCGGTATCGTGCTCATCAAATCCAACGACACCGAGGCGACGCCGATTCCCGGGTCGCTGCCGCCGCAGACCTCGAGCGTGGTTCCCCATGTGGGCTTCTTCGGCCAGGTGATCGGCGTCTGGCTGTGGTCTGAGATCCTCTGGGTGGTCGTCATCGCGCTTGTCATCCACTACGCGCTCAAGCGGACACGCTTCGGCGTGCGGGTCATCGCGACGGGCGGCAACCTGCTGGGCGCCGCCGAGGCTGGTGTGCCGGTCCGCCGCGTGAAGATCTGGTCTTTCGTGCTGTGCTCGTTCCTGTCCGGCGCGGTCGGGATCGTCGACGCGGTCAAGTACGGCAGCATGGACCCGGGCAATGCCGGGGTGAACTACATCCTCTACGCGGTGGGAGCCTGTGTCATCGGAGGGACCGCCCTCACCGGCGGCCGGGGCACCGTGATCGGTGCGTTCATCGGTGCCATCCTGATCGGCGTGCTAGAAGCCGGTCTCACGATCATCGGTGTCAGCACCAACGACTTCTATGTCTACATCGGCCTCATAATGGTCGTCGCAATGACCCTTAACGGGTGGCTTGACCGCTTGGCCGCTCACACACGGACGAGCTGACGGAGGCGACGAGATGATGAACGACGCCCCCACACCGGCCGGACCACTGGAAGACGATCCCAGAAACTCCGAAGTGGTGCTCGAGGTCCAAGGCGTGACAAAGAGCTTCGGACCACTCTCGGTGCTGCGCGGAATCGATTTGAACCTGCACTCGGGTGAGGTGCTCGGCCTGGTCGGGGACAACGGCGCAGGCAAGAGCACTCTCGTCAAGATCCTGAGCGGCCTCTTCTCGCCCGATGAAGGGCGACTCTCGATAAAGGGTCGCGAGGTCCGATTCCACTCGGTCGAGGACGCCTCCGCGCATGGGATCGAGACGGTCTACCAGGACCTCGCACTCATTCCCCAGCTCCCGGTCTTCTCGAACCTCTTCCTCAACCACGAGATCACCTACGGAGGGCCCCTGCGGTTGCTCAACAAGCGCAAGATGCGCGAACTCGCCAGACGCTACCTCGACGACATCAACGTCTACATACCCAACGTCGACACCGAAGCTGGCCAGCTCTCCGGGGGCCAGCGGCAGGCGATCGCCGTTGCGCGCGCTACCAGGGCAGATGCCAGCATCCTCCTGCTCGACGAACCGCTGGCAGCCATGGGCGCACGCGAGTCACGGCTCATCATCGACCTGGTGAGAGGGCTCGCTACCAGCAGGAAGGTCTCGATGATCATCATCGACCACAACTTCGCTCACCTCTTCGAGCTCTGCGACCGGGTCAACGTAATGCAAGGCGGGCGCATCACCATCGATCAACGCACCCAGGACACCTCGCTCGAAGAGCTGACCGAGCTGATGGTCTCCAGCTATCGGTCCCAGCTTCAGCAGGCCCTCGACTTCTGAGCGAGGCGCCCCGGGAGATCGGGGCGACAGGCACCGCCTGACAACCCAGCCAGTGGGTGTCCTGCACGCAACCGCGGAGCGGACCGCGCGAGTTGGCAGCTCGCAATTGGGCGCCGTCCGACGAAGCCGGTTTGCGTGCGCAAAGCGAGTCGCCGGCGAGAGACGCTCAGGCCCCCGCGAGCGCGTCAGGCGGTCAGCGAGCCAGGCCCTGGGCGAGCCGGTAGTACGCCTGATTCCAGCGAAGCTCGCGCCTGAAGCCTTCTGTGGTCGTGGCGTCACCGATTCGGACCAGCTCGATACCGGCGATCACCGCGAAGTCATCGAGAGTCTCGATGGCCACCGAAGTGCTCAACGCGGTGTGGTGCGGGCCACCGGCCATCAGCCACGATTCTGTCGAGGTGGACAGGCTCGGCGCGGGCTTCCAGACGGCCCTCGCCACGGGGAGCTTGGGAAGCGGCGCGTCGGGAGGCACGATCTCGATCTCGTTCGCGATGAGCCGGAACCGGTCGCCGAGGTCGACGAGTCCGACGACGAAACCCTTGCCGGGCAAAGCGTCGAAAACGAGGCGGACCGGATCGGAGCGGTTGCCGATGCCGAGTGGGTGGATCTCGCAGCTCGGTCTCCGAGCCGCGATGCTCGGGCAGACCTCTAACATGTGCGCACCGAGGATCTTCGGCTCGCCGGGACCGAGATGGTATGTGTAGTCCTCCATGAACGAGGTGCCACCCGGTTGGTCCGCCCCCATGACCTTGAGGATCCGCACGAGCGCCGAGGTCTTCCAGTCGCCCTCGCCACCGAAGCCGTAGCCCTCGGCCATGAGACGCTGCACGGCGATACCGGGGAGCTGCCGCAATCCGCCGAGGTCTTCGAAGTTCGTCGTGAAGGCGGTGAACTTGCCGNNNNTGGCCTCGTAGTCGCCAGCGATCGCGTCAACAGTCGCGGGAGAGGCGGCCTCCACTTCGGCGACGAGGTCGTTCACTCCGTAGGTGTTCACGGAGATCCCGAGCCTGAGTTGCGCCTCGACCTTGTCGCCTTCTGTCACCGCAACATCGCGCATGTTGTCACCGAAGCGGACGAGCCGGAGCTGCTGTGCCGCGTGCCAGCCGGTCGCGGCGCGTGCCCATGAGCCGATCCGCTGACGAACCAGCGGGTCGCTTGCATGGCCGGCTACCGTCTTTCGCCTAAGCGCCATCCGTGTCTCGATGTAGCCGAACTCACGATCGCCGTGCGCCGCCTGGTTCAAGTTCATGAAGTCCATGTCGATCTNNGCATCGAGCCCGGCGATCCACGCCTTTGCAGGCGAGAAGGTGTGCATCCACGCGATGACACCGATGCATTGATCCGTGGAGCTCGCCTCGATGCACGCCCGGCGTATCTCTGCTGCTCCGGTGAGCAC
>PMZN01000088.1:4719-8456 GCA_003170375.1 Acidimicrobiaceae bacterium
GATCCCCGCAAGCCGACCGCTGCTGGGCCGGATCATCTGGTGTGGCCCCTCGCTGCGGCCCACCGACGGTTCAAATGCGTGGGACTCAGCCTGTGCCGGCACCAGGTTTCGCGCGTGGCAACGCCCTAGTGCGACATAGTCGAAGATGCAAGGGATCATAGCGATCGCCGCTCGCGCCGAGTGGGACATCGTCAGCAATCCTTGCAGGGGCGCAATGGCCTCAAGATCGATCGACAAGCTCACAATTGTCCCGTAGTTTCTGTCGCATGAAATATCGCCAGCTAGGTAACTCCGGACTGCGTGTCTCAACCGTCACGCTTGGCACAATGGGCTTCGGCGGGACCGGATGGGCAAGTCCCGTAGGCCAAATCGACGTCGCGGGAGCTCGGAGGCAGATCGGCCTTGCCAGAGACGCCGGCGTCAACCTGATCGACACCGCCAACGTGTACTCCTACGGGTTGTCGGAGGAGATCCTGGGCAAGGCTCTCGGCAGCGATCGTGACCGGGTGCTCATCGCGACCAAGGTGCGATTCTCGATGAGCGAAGAGCCCAACGACGCGGGGCTGTCGCGTCACCACATCATCTCCTCAGCCGAGGCGAGCCTGCGCCGGCTGGGCACCGATCACATCGATCTGTACCAGATGCACGGATGGGACGGCCAGACTCCGCTCGAGGAGACCCTGGGCGCGCTGGACTTCCTGGTCCGCTCGGGCAAGGTGCGCTATGTCGGCGCGTCGAACTTCTCCGCCTGGCACTTGATGAAGGCGTTGGCGGTGTCGGAGCACACCGGTCTGCCGCGTTTTGTCAGCCAGCAGATCTACTACTCACTACAAGCGCGCGACGCCGAGGCCGAACTGGTGCCGGTGTCGATCGACCAGGGTCTCGGCATCCTGGTGTGGAGCCCGCTCGCCGGTGGGCTGCTCTCGGGCAAGTACCGGCGACAAGGGACCGACGCCCCAGAGGGCAGCCGGCACTTGAGCGGTGAGTGGGACGAACCGCCGATCTACGACCAGGACAAGCTGTACGACACCATCGAGGTACTGATCGAGATCGGCTCGGCGCGCGGTGTGTCGGCGGCTCAGATCGCACTGGCCTACCTCATCGGCAAGCCGGCGGTCACCTCGGTGATCGTCGGCGCGCGCACCGAGGCACAGCTCACCGACAACCTGGCCTCGGCCGATCTCGTGCTCAGCGACGAGGAGGTGTCGCGGCTGGACGCGGTCAGCGCCGAGCCGCTGCGTTACCCCTACTGGCATCAGGCCGGGAACATTGCCGACCGGCTCAGCCCGGCCGATTTCAGCCTGCTCGGTCGCTACATCGGCTGACGGCTGCCCTGGCTGGCGTCTCAGCGCGAGGCGTCTTTCGGTTGACGCCGCGCCCAAGGATGATTAAGTTCAACCCATCAACGAAGTACCGAGGAGGTCCTTGATGCTGGCACCGACCCGTGATGATCGCTTCTCGTTTGGACTGTGGACGGTGGGCTGGCAGGCTCGAGACACATTCGGGGATGCGACACGAGATCCGCTAGACCCCGTTGAAGCCGTGTCTCGCCTTGCCGAACTGGGCGCGTACGGTGTGACTCTTCATGATGACGACCTGATTCCATTCGGGTCGGATGATGCCGAGCGCGCACGAAGAATCAAGCGATTCCGCGACGCCCTGGACGCGACAGGTCTAGTTGTGCCGATGGTCACGACCAATCTCTTCTCCCATCCGATCTTCAAGGACGGGGCCTTCACGAGCAACGACCGCGAGGTCCGCCGCTACGCCCTCCGCAAGGTCATGCGCAATCTCGACCTCGCCGCCGAGCTTGGGGCGACGACGTATGTCTTCTGGGGTGGGCGCGAGGGCTCTGACACCGATGCGGCAAAGGACGTCAGGGCGGCCTTGGACCGCTTCCGGGAGGCACTTGACCTTCTCGCGCAATTCGTCATCGACCGTGGTTACGACATCCGATTCGCGATTGAGCCGAAGCCGAACGAACCGCGCGGCGACATCTTGCTGCCCACCGTAGGAAGCGCGCTTGCCTTTATCTCGACGCTCGAGCATCACGAGATGGTCGGGCTGAACCCCGAGGTCGGGCACGAACAGATGGCTGGGATGAACTTCGTACACAGCGTTTCACAGGCCCTTTGGCACGGGAAGCTCTTCCACATAGACCTCAACGGTCAGCGTGGGGCGAAGTTCGACCAGGACCTCGTCTTCGGACATGGCGACCTGCTGAGCGCCTTCCACCTTGTCGACCTTCTCGAGAACGGGGGCCCCGGGGGTGGGCCTTCCTACGACGGCCCCCGGCATTTCGATTACAAGCCCATGAGAACAGAGGATGCGGCCGGCGTCTGGACCTCGGCCGCATCCAACATGCAGACGTACCTGCTCTTGAAGGAGCGGGCGGCAGCCTTCCGTGCCGATCCAGCCGTGCAGGAAGCCTTGCGCGCGAGCCAAGTCGGAGAACTCGCCACTCCGACGCTCGGGGACGCCGAGTCTTATCTCGATCTGCTCGCTGACCGGTCTGCCTTCGAGGACTTCGACCTCAAGACGGCCGCTGTGCACGGGTTCGGGTTCGCTCATCTGGATCAGCTCGCGGTGGAGCACGTCCTTGGCGCCCGCTGACCAACCCGATAGCGTCGCCCCCCGGCCCCACGGACTTGCCCGGCGCGAGAACCCGCTCCTGCCGTGACGCTCGTCGCCGGAGTGGACTCGTCCACGCAATCGTGCAAGGTCGTCGTCCGCGACGCTGCCACGGGTGACCTCGTCCGCAAGGGGTGGGCCCAGCATCCCGATTCGACCGAGGTCGACCCTGAGAGCTGGTGGAAGGCTCTGCAGACTGCGCTTGCGGACGCAGGGGGCCTCGACGGTATCGCTTCGATCTCGATCGCCGCGCAACAGCACGGCATGATCTGCCTCGACGAGGACGCGAACGTCATACGTCCGGCGCTCTTGTGGAACGACACGAGATCGGCTCCTGAGGCCGAAGCACTCGTATCGGAGTTCGGTGCCGATGCGTGGGCACACGCCGTCGGAAGTGTCCCTTTGGCGGCATTCACCGTCTCGAAGCTCCGATGGCTTGCCGAACACGAACCCGACAATGCCAATCGCACAGCGGCCGTCTGCCTGCCGCATGACTGGCTCACGTGGAGGTTCCTGGGTTCTCAGCACCAAGACGGCCTGACGATCGAGTCGCTCACCACTGACAGAAGCGACGCGAGCGGCACGGGCTACTGGTCGCCCATAACCGATGAATACCGGTTCGACCTACTCGAGCGCGCGTTGGGACGCGTCGTCAAGGTCCCGCGTGTCCTCAAACCGGCGGAGAGCCCCGGACAGAGCGGCCCTACCCTCTTCGGAGCGGGGGCTGGTGACAACGCCTCGGCTGCGCTTGTCGTAGGTCCCACCGACGGCGACGTCATTGTCTCGGTCGGGACGTCTGGTACCGCGTTCGCAAGTTCCGACGTCCTGATGCCGGATAGTTCCGGCACCGTCGCAGGCTTTGCCGACGCGACCGGGCGCTACTTACCGCTCGTCTGCACCCTCAACGCCGCTCGCGTTCTCGAGGGCGTTGCCCGGATCCTCGGCGTCGATCAGCAAGGTCTTTCCGACCTGGCACTGTCAGCTCCATCGGGCGCCGATGGACTGGTTCTCCTCCCCTACTTCGAAGGAGAACGAACTCCCAATCTCCCGGACTCAACCGGCGAGCTCTACGGCCTCAGCCTCAAGACGTCCACTCCGGCCCACCT
>PMZN01000088.1:8553-9172 GCA_003170375.1 Acidimicrobiaceae bacterium
GCCAGCGATACGAGCTCGATATGCGGACGTCCGCGACGGACACATCTCTCGTGCACGCATGGACGAGCGATAGCTGGAAGCCATGGCTAGGGGCAATCGCGACTTTGCCCGAATGCCGAAACAGACGGGAAGACCACTTCCCAGCGTGCCCGCTCGGCAACAGCTGCTGAAGCGGCACAATCTCTCTCTCNNGCTCACTGGCCTCACCAAGGCGACGGTCTCGACGCTGGTCGATGCGTTGATGGATGCCCAACTTGTCGTCGAGCGCGACCCGGAACGGGGCCTCATCGGGCGACCTGGCAGCCCTCTCAGCCTGAATCCGCAAGGGCCTGCCGGGCTCGGCATGGAGATCAACGTCGATTACGTGTCGTGTTGCGTCGTCGACCTCACCGGTGCGGTTCGATTCCGAGGGACGGTCGTGGGCGACAACCGGCTGCTCCGACCCGAGGTCGTACTACGAAGGGCCGTCCGGGCTGCAAGTCTTGTCTGGCGCAAGGCGGACGCTGCCGGGCTCACCGTATTCGGGCTCGGCGTCGGCGTGCCAGGGTTGGTGGACTTTGACGGCGTTCTCCATCGCGCCCCCAACCTGCTGGAATGGCAGGGTATCGCGCCGGCCGAG
>PMZN01000055.1:0-3032 GCA_003170375.1 Acidimicrobiaceae bacterium
GCCACCGGCAACGACTGGCGCGCAATCGAAGCCGGCAAGCCGGCCGCTATGCCGGGCGATCGGTATCTCCAATGGCGCGCTAAATTGACCAGCGATTCCTCGGCCCGCACGCCCGTCCTTCGCGGCGTGCGCCTGGCGATCGAAGCCGAGGTGGTACGGCCCGAAGCCGGCCGAATGCAGGTTGACGTTTACGACAACCCGCGCATCGTGCATAGTTCCTACCCGTTCACGTGGGAATCCGATACCCCGCGGGTCCGGTATCTGCGGGATAAGCACCAACTGCTCGACGCGATCGGCGGCGGCGATGAGTTGGCGCAGCAGACGGCCTTGCGGGATTGGGTTAGCAGGCGGTGGGACAAAGGTTGGAGCGGCGGCAAGTACAATTACGTTCCTCCGTGGGACGCGCTCGAGTTGCTCGAAATGGCCCCCAAGCATCTTTCCCTGGGCATGTGTACTCATTACTCATGCACTTATGTCCAGACGGCGGCGGCGGTCGGCTTCGACCGTCGTCAAGCGTTCATCGTGCAAGACAACCGGAACATCGAGCTCCGTTTCGAGAGCTGAGGCCTCCGCGACAGCTGCCGATGCAGCGGGGCCCCTATCTCCCGCCAGAGTCAGCGGGAGCCCGACGACAACTAGGCCGGCGCCGAACTCCGATACGAGGGCGGCAATCGCGCGGCGGTCCGCGCTCGTGTCACCGCTTCTCGTGATCACCGAGTACGGGGTCGCGAGCACACGCTGCGAATCGCTCACCGACACGCCGATGCGCCGTTTCCCGAGGTCGATACCGACCACTCGCGTTCCCACTGCCGACCCCCTCGTCCCGCAAGGCTCCGCGTCGGTTCGCCCGCCGGTCAAGCCGGTGCCTGGCCGTCAGGCTGGGGCTCAGACTCGGGCTCTGCCACGGACTCGGGCTCTGGCACAGGTTCACCCGGGCTTCGGCTCAGCGCCTCACCCAGCTTGACCAGCGCTTCCTCGACACCGGCGACGTTTCGCCCGCCCGCCGTCGCAAGCTCCGGCGTGCCGCCGCCGCCACCGCCGACCGCGGCAGCAGCCAAGACCGCGACCGCCCGAGCATCGATCCCGGAGCCCTTTCTGGCAGCGACGACCAGCGCAACCCGATCGGGACCGGTGACACCGGCAAGACCGACGGCCTCGACCCCGGGATGATCTCGAACCGCGATCGCAAGTTCCCGCAGCTCCCCAGCCTCGAGCCCGTCCCGACGACCGACCACTCGTCCAGCCAAGGGGCCGCCCGTCGCAGCAGGTGCACCAGCGGCCAACACTTCTGCCTCGTTGCGCAATTGGTCCGAGCGCAATGTTTGCAATTCCTCCTCGAGCACCCGTTGGCTCGCGAGCAGCCGGTCGAGCGCCGAGGCAAGGTCGGAGGGTTGAGTGCGCAATCGCTGCGCAGCCTCTTCGACCGTGCGCCCGAACAACCGGAACCGAGCAAGCGAAGCCTTACCGGTGACAGCTTCTATACGGCGGGTGTTCGAACCGATGGAGGCCTCCGAGACCACTTGCAGGGGGCCGATGGTCCCCAAAGAGCTCACGTGTGTGCCACCGCACAGCTCGACCGAGTAGTGACCGGCCTCGACCACTCGTACTATGTCGCCGTACTTCTCGCCGAAGAAGGCCATGGCGCCCTCACTCTCGGCTTGCTCGCGCGTCGTCTCGCGGATCCGGACAGGCTCGTTACGCAGGACCTCGGAGTTCACGAGATCCTCCACACGCCCTATCTCCTCCTCGGACATCGGCCCAAAGTGGCTGAAGTCGAACCGCAGGCGGTCCGGCGCGACGAGCGAGCCCTGCTGACGAACGTGGTCGCCGAGCACCTGACGCAACGCCCAGTGAAGAAGGTGCGTTCCGGTGTGATTGCGTCGGATCGACTCCCGGCGGTCGTAGTCGATAGCCGTGTCCGCTTCTTGACCGGCCTCGATCGATCCTTCGACCAGGTAGCCAAGGTGCCGAGTCAGGCCCTCGACGACCGAGGTCGCGTCCAGCACACGGACCCTGCCGGTGGAGGTAGTGATCGTCCCGGTATCTCCTACCTGGCCGCCGCCCTCGGCATAGAACGGAGTTCGATCGAGGAACACCTCGATCAGCTCAGCAGCAGCGGGCGCTTGCTCGCCGTCGACGTTGGCAAACGACTTCTCGACCGAGCTCGGCACGACCGCCAGGACCCGGGACTCGACTTCCGCCTCCTGGTACCCGAGGAACTGGGTCGGGCCGAACACGGTCCTGATCCCGCTCCACGCGGCGGTTGTCCCCTCCGGTGCCGAGGTGACTGCCCGGCCCGCTTCGCGGGCCCGCTGCCGCTGTTCTGCCATCGCCAAGTCGAAACCGTGACGGTCGACCTCGATCCCCCGCTCTCGCGCGATCTCTTCGGTCAGATCGATCGGAAAGCCGTAGGTGTCGTGCAGTCGGAAAGCGACGTCTCCCCCGACAGCGGAGCCACCCGCCGCGAGCTCCGCCTCGAGCAGCGTTGTGCCGGATCGCAACGTGCGCAGGAAGGCCTCCTCCTCGTGCAGGGCTATCCGCTTGATGAGCTCCCGGTCGCGCGCGAGCTTCGGGTACGCCGCGCCCATGACCTCGGTCACCACATCGATGACGCCTGGGGTCACGAGGCCTTTGGCGCCTAGGCGTTGAGCCACGAGCACGGCCCGGCGGATCAGGCGGCGAAGCACGTAGCCGCGGCTCTCGTTCGAAGGGAAGACCCCGTCGGAGATCAGGAACGTGAACGTGCGGGCATGGTCCGCGACGATGCGAAGGCCGATGTCGGTCTCTTCGGTGCTCCCGTAGACCCGGCCGGTAGCAGCCGACGCGGCCTCGAGGATCGGCGCGACAAGATCGGTGTCGAAGACCGACTCGACGCCTTGGATCTGCGTGAGGATCCGGTCGAGCCCGGCTCCGGTATCGATGTTTCGCCGGGGTAGTTCGCTGAGCGAACCGTCGTGGTGGCGCTCATACTGCATGAACACCAGGTTCCAGAGCTCCACGTAGCGCTCGCCCCCCTGGGCGGGTCCACCGCC
>PMZN01000055.1:3042-6449 GCA_003170375.1 Acidimicrobiaceae bacterium
ACGTCGCGCCACAACGCGTCGGCCTCGTCGTCAGAGACGTGGACAGTGACCCAGAGCTGCTCGGGATCGAGGCCGAGTACTTCGGTGAACAGCTCCCACGCGTAGGCGATCGCCAGATCCTTGAAGTACTCGCCGAAGCTGAAGTTCCCGAGCATCTCGAAGAACGTCACATGACGCGACGTGGTGCCGATCACATCGATGTCGACGGTGCGCACGCATGGTTGCACCGTCGTCGCTCGAGGTCCGGGCGGCGGAGATTCGCCAAGGAAGTACGGCTTGAACTGGACCATGCCGGCGATCGTGAACAACATCGACGGGTCGTTCGGTACCAGGCTCGCGGCCGGGAGCGCGAGGTGACCACGATCGACGAAGAACTTAGTGAAGGTGTTTCGCAGCTGGTCCGCGTTCACCTCTTGCCTCACTTCTCTTTCGCGCTATGTACTTGTCCGGGCTCCGCCGAACCTTGGTCGCCGCGCCGCGCCCTCCAGCGCTCCGCGAGCGCCTTCTCGGCACCGTGTTCCGAAGGTTCGTAGTAACGGCGCCCGACGAGTCCCTCGGGCAGGTACACAGCTTCGACGAACCCTCGCGGGTCATCGTGAGGATACTCGTAGCCCACGCCGTGCCCGAGTGCGCCGGCACCGCGGTAGTGAGCGTCTCGCAACTCCGGGGGTACCGCCCCAAGAGGACGCTCCCTGACGTCAGCCTGCGCTGCCCACCATCCGAGCGCAGCACGGTTCGATTTCGGGGCTAGCGCGAGGTGAACGACGGCCTGAGCCAGGTTCAGCCCCGCCTCTGGAAGCCCGACGAACTCGACAGCCTGGGCCGCTGCCGTGGCGATCCCGAGTGCGTGGGGATCGGCCATCCCCACATCTTCGCTAGCGAGGATCACAAGGCGCCGTGCGATAAAGCGCGGATCTTCACCGGCCTCTATGAGGCGCGCCATCCAGTAGAGGCCCGCGTCGGGATCTGAGCCTCTCAAGCTCTTGATGAGAGCCGAAATGAGGTCGTAGTGCTCCTCGCGCCCATGACGGAAGGCTCGCGTTTCGCGAGCACCCTCGATGTCTTCCATCGTGATCATCGGCAACAGGCCGGACGTCGAGCCCGACTCCATTGCCGTTGCCGTGCTCCGAGCTCGACCACGTGCGAGGGCCATCGCCACCTCCAAGGTCGTGAGCACGGCCCGGGCGTCGCCTTCGGCCAGGTCGACGAGACGCGACAGCGCGTCCGGATCGGCCTTGAACCCCTCGACGCGCAAGGCACGCTCGGCGAGCTCGCGAAGGTCCGCCGGCGTGAGCGCCTCGAATCGCCAGAGCGTCGAACGACTGAGCAGCGGAGCGTTCAGCGCGAAGAACGGGTTCTCCGTCGTCGCGCCGACCAGGACGATTACGCCCTCCTCGACACCGGACAAGAGCGCGTCCTGCTGAGCCTTGTTGAAACGATGTACCTCATCGAGGAACAGGATCGTCCCGCGGCCTTCAGCGCCCAGCGCCCGGCGAGCGTCGTCGAGCTCGTTTCGCACGTCCTTCACGCCGGCGTCGACAGCCGAGAGTGCCCGGAACCGGCGCGCCGTGTGCTCTGCAAGCAGACGCGCCACCGTCGTCTTGCCTGTGCCGGGAGGTCCGAAGAACACGGCCGAGCTCAGTCGGTCGTCCTCGACCAGGGCGCGAAGCGGCGCGCCGGGACCGAGAAGATGGCGTTGGCCGACGACCTCGTCCAACCGGGTGGGGCGCAAGCGGGCCGCCAGTGGTGCTCGGACCTTGAGCTCGTCTGCCACGGCGACATCGAACAGGTCGGGCGGGCGGCTGCTGCCCGCTCGGCTGGACGGGCTCGGCGTCACGCTCCGGGCGTGCCCGACGCGCCCGTCGCCCCAGTCACGCCCGTCCCAGCAGACCCCGTCGCCTGAGACNNGCAGACCCAGTCGCCCGAGGCGAGACAACCCGGATACCAAGCTCCGCCAGAACCCTCGCCGTGAGGGGTTTGGGCGCGCCCGACATCAGGTCGGCTCCGGACTGCGTCTTCGGGTACGCGATCACCTCACGGATGTTGTCCTCGCCAGCCAGCAACGCCACGAACCGGTCCAGGCCGACTGCGAATCCACCGTGGGGTGGCGCACCGTAGCGGAACGCTCCGAGAAGGAAGCCGAAACGGGACTCCGCATCCTCATCTGATATCCCGAGCGCCTTGAAGACGCGGCGCTGGATGTCCGCACGGTGGATCCGGATGCTCCCCGACCCCAGCTCCCAGCCGTTCAGCACCAGGTCATAGCTTTGTGAGCGCACGATCATGGGATCGGTCTCGAGCAGGTCGATGTCGTCGGGGTGCGGCATCGTGAACGGGTGGTGTGCCGCGACCGGATGGCCCTCGTCGTCCACGCCGTCAAAGAGCGGGAACTCCGTGATCCAGACGAAACGGAACGGCCGTTCGCTGATGGCCGGTTGCCCCAGGTCGAGGCGCAGCTGGCCCAGCACCTTGCACGTGCGTTCGCGCTCACCGGCGACGACAAGCACGAGATCGCCTGGCTCGGCAGAGGTCGCATCCACAATCCGGCGCTGATGAGACTCTGAGAGGAACTTGGCGACCGGCGATTCCAGCACACGTTCGGCGCGCACTCGCATCCACACCAGGCCTGCAGCTCCGAGCTCAAGTGCGCGCCCGACTAGCCCGTCGAGACGGCTCCGCGGCCACTCCCCCGCACCCGGCCCTGGCACGCGGATGGCCCGCACACAGGCCGCCTTGAAGGCATTGAACTCGGTGCCGGCGACGGCCTCATTGAGATCGACGAGCTCCATTCCGAAACGCAGGTCCGGCTTGTCTGTCCCGAACCTGTCGAGGGCCTCGTTCCAGGTCATCGTGACAATCTCTGGTGGCCGCTCGCCGGTTACCGCGAACGCCGCTTCGATCACGGCCTCGCTCACAAAGCCGAGAACCTCTGCTTGACCCACGAAGGACGCCTCGATGTCGAGCTGGGTGAACTCGAACTGGCGATCCGCGCGCAGATCCTCGTCCCTCATGCAGCGGGCGATCTGATAGTAGCGATCGATTCCGCCGACCATGAGCAACTGCTTGGCGATCTGAGGGCTCTGCGGCAACACGTAAAACGAGCCCCGCTGCAGTCGCGACGGAATCGCGAACTCACGTGCGCCTTCCGGCGTCGGCGTCCAGAGCATCGGCGTCTCGACCTCGACGAACCCCTGCCGCTCCATGGTCCTGCGAAGGGCACTGTTCACCTGCGCGCGCAGCCTCAGGTTGTACTGCATGCGATCTGTCCGGAGGTCCAGGTACCGGTAGCGCAGCCGTACCGCTTCGTCGGTCTCCGATCGGGCGTCGAGCGAGAACGGCGGGGGCTCCGCGGTAGAGAGAACCTCGACTTCGCATTCGCCGAGCTCGACCTCACCGGTCGACAGCCC
>PMZN01000077.1:0-236 GCA_003170375.1 Acidimicrobiaceae bacterium
CGGGAGGTCTACCTGTACCACGCAGTCGACAACGACTGGTGCATGTCGGTGGACGACTCGCAGGCTGTTGTCTGGCAGACTGCCATCAACCCGGTAGTGGCGCTCGAGCTTCTCGCCTCCGGAGCCTGGTCGGGTGTCGGGCTACTGGGCCCGGAGGCGCTTCCGTCCGAGCCGTTCCTCGAACTGTTGAACGACAGTGGTGCCCCGTGGGGCCTCGACGAGAGAACGCCGTCGGC
>PMZN01000077.1:341-4311 GCA_003170375.1 Acidimicrobiaceae bacterium
CCGGTGTCGAGCGGTCGTGGCAGCTTGACAAGTGTGAGGTATTCCCATCGCGCGCCGCCGTCACTGAGTGACGGGGCCACGGCGCTTGCCTCGCGATTCGCGTTGGGGTTCGAACCTGCAATGACCTGCGCCGCCAGGCCGAAGCGCCTGGTCGAGGACAGGCCTTTGGCCCTACCGCTGGCCGATCCTCAAGCCTATGCTGACATGATGAAGCGGATTTCTGCCTATTTTCGGCCTGAGTCCATCGGCGAGGCGTTCGCTCTCCTCGACGGGCCCGGAGCCGTTCTCATTGGCGGTGGGACAAAGCTGAACGGCCGGCTGTCCTCCGAGCCCATGTCGGTGGTGGACTTACAGCTCGCCGGACTCGGCGGGATCGAACGGTTCGACACCGGGACGCTGCGTATCGGCGCGACGACGACGCTGCAGCAGCTCGTCGACTGTGAAGACGTCCCGGCGATCGTTCGCGAGGCGGCGCGCCGGGAGCTGCCGAGCACGCTGAGGGCGCAGTCCACGCTCGGCGGGACGATCGTGAGCGCGGACCGCGAGAGCGAGCTCCTCGTGGCGTTGCTCGTCCATGATGCAGAGGTCTTCGTCGCCCGCCCCGAGGGGACCGAGAAGATGGGGCTGGAAGTTCTGCTCGCGCATCTCCCGCTCGCGTCGCACGAGATTGTGACGGCTGTCGCCATCGACACCGGGGGCAGCGCGTCGGTCGCGCGCACGGCGCGCACGTCGGCTGACAAGCCCATCGTGGTGGCGGCGGCTCGTGTGGGGGCCGACGGGCGCCGCCGGCTCGCCCTGGCCGGAGTGGCGTCGACTCCGGTCCTCGCGGAGGAGACCGACGAGCTCGATCCGCCTGGCGACTTCCGCGGGTCTGGCGAATACCGCCGCGCGCTGGCCGGCGTGCTCGTTTCTCGTGCGATCGAGGGGGTGTCCTGATGGAGTTGGCTATCACACTGAACGGCGTCGCTCATAGCCTCACCTGCGACGCGGGCGACTCGCTACTTGACGTGCTCCGCCGGGAGGGGTGCTTCAGCGTCCGCTACGGCTCGGAGACGGGCGAGACCGGTGCAGCAGCGGTCCTGCTCGACGGCCGGCTGATCTCAGCCGACGTGCTTCTTGCCGCCCAGGCAGACGGGCACGCGGTCACTACGGTCGAGTCGCTGAACGTGGCGACAGGAGAGATGGACCCGATCCAGGAGGCGTTCGTCGAGACGGGGGCGCTCCAGTCCGGGTACTCGGCCGGGGCCATGGTGCTGGCGACCAAGGCCCTCCTCGAGCGTGGACCCGATCCCACCGATGAGCAGATCCGCGACGCGCTGTCGGGGATCCTTGACCGCGAGACCGGCTACTCCAAGGTGATCGAAGCAGTCCGCCGCGCTGCGGCGGTGCTCCGCGGCGAGAAGCCCAACCCGATGGAGCCTCTCGTCGTCGAGTCCCTGTCGGGGGATCTCGAGCTGGCTGAGACGCTGCCTGCGCTCGTGCTCGACGTGTCGCCTGCTGTGCCGCGGCTTGTGACCTCCCCGGACGTTCCGGAGACCTCTGTGGTCGGCAAACCGGAGCACAAGGTGGAAGCTCTGCGTCTCGTCAAGGGCAACGCAGCCTTCGCCGACGACATCGAGCTTCGCGGGATGCTGTACGCGAAGGTCCTGCGGAGCCCGCATGCACACGCGCGCATCGTCGCGATCGACGACTCGAAGGCAACGGCGTTGCCAGGAGTGCACGCTGTGGTGCACCACGGCAACACGCCGCGGGTGAAGTACGCCTCGGGCGGTCAGAGCTGGCCCAACCCGCGTCCTCACGACGAGGTGAGCTTCGACGACAAGGTGCGCTACGTCGGCGATCGGGTCGCAGCTGTCGCCGCCGAGTCGCCCGAGATCGCCGAGGAGGCGTGCCGCCTGATCGATGTCACCTACGAGGTTCTGCCTGCGGTATTGGATGCCGAGACGGCACTGGCCGAGGGCGCGCCTGTCATCCACGACGAATCTGACACCGTGGGGATCTTCGACGCGGCGCACAACATCAGCCACCACATCGAGGGCCAGACTGTCGGCGATGCGGAGATGGACGCCGCCTTCGCCCGGGCCGACCACGTCTTCGAGACGACCTTCGATGTCCAGCAGATGCAGCACACCCCGATCGAGCCGCACGCCACAATCGGCTGGCTCGACGAGGATGAGCGGCTGGTGCTGCGGTCGTCCACGCAAGTGCCCTTCCACATCCGCCGCATGCTCGCGCCACTGCTCGGGCTCCCGGTCAAGGCCATTCGCATCATCAAGCCCCGCATGGGCGGCGGTTTCGGCTCGAAGCAGGAAATGGTCATCGAGGACATCGTCGGCCACCTTGTGCTCGCTACCCGCCGGCCTGTCCGGCTCGTGCTCAACCGGGAGGAGGAGTTCATCTCGACGAGGACCCGCCACTCGCAGACGCTCACATACCGGACTGGGGTCACAGACGATGGCCATCTCGTGGCACAGGACCTGCGCGTGGTGGCGAGCACGGGCGCGTACGGCACACACGGTTTCACCGTGAATTCGCTCACGGGCGCGCGGGGCCTCTCGCTCTACAACTGCCCGGCAAAGCGGTTCAGTTGCGACGTCGCCTATACGAACCGCCCTGTGGCAGGCGCCTTCCGCGGCTATGGGGCACCGCAGGCATTCTTCGGGCTCGAGTCGCAGATGGAGGACATCGCCCGGGCCCTGCACCTCGATCCCGTCGCGTTCCGGCGCATGAACTGGGTGCAGTCCGGCGACGCGCTCGACATATTGCCGCGCCTCGGCGAACGGGGCGGCGTGGTGGAGGAGATCGCACCGGAAGACCTGCCGCATGTTACGACCTGCGGTCTCGAGGAGTGCGTGGCGCAGGGCCTCCGCGCGATCGGCTGGCACCGCCGGGAGGACCCCTTGTGGAAGCAGCCACCCGACCGGCCGCACATTCGCCGCGGGATCGGGCTCGCACTTTGCATGCAAGGTTCAGGCATCCCGTTTGTGGACATGGGGGCGTGCTCGATCAAGATCAACGACGACGGGTCGTTCAATCTTCTCGTCGGTGCCGCCGACCTCGGGACCGGCGCAGACACGGTGTTCGCCCAGATCGCGGCGGACGTGCTCGGGGTCGCGACTGACGACATATTGGTGTACTCGGGCGACACCGACTTCACGCCGTTCGACGTCGGCGCGTACGCCTCGAGCACCACGTACATCTCAGGTATGGCGGTGAAGAAGGCCGCCGAAGCCGCGCGGGTGCGGATAGTGGAGCGAGCGGCCCGGCTGCTGAAGGCCGACGCCGGCGAGATCGAGCTTCGCGACCACCGTGCCTGGGCGGCCGACGGGCAGTCCATATCGATCGGAGACATCGCCCTGAATGCGCTGCACACCGAGGACCAGGAGCAGATCATGGGGACGGCGTCCCACTGGTCGACCGAGTCACCGGCCCCGTTCGCGGCCCAGCTTGCCGAGATCGAGGTTGACATCGACACCGGCCAGATAACCGTCAACAAGCTCGTGATGGCCGTGGATTGCGGTGTGGCGATCAACCCTGTGACAGCTAGCGGCCAGGTGGAGGGCGGCATGTTGCAGGCTCTCGGCTACGCGCTCACAGAAGAGACGCTCCTCGATGATCTCGGACGCCCGCTGAATGCGCGCTTTGGGCCGTACTGGATCTTCCGGTCCGACGACACGCCGACCATGGAGGTCTTCCTCGTGCAAACGATGGAGGCTTCCGGCCCCTTCGGGGCAAAGTCCATCGCCGAGATCGTCATCGATGCCGTCGCGCCTGCGGTGCGCAATGCCGTTCTCGACGCGACCGGTGTGACCATCGACTCGATCCCGTTCACGCCCGAGCGTGTCTGGCGTGCCCTCCATCCCCAGCCGAAGGCTGATCTGTAGCGGCTGAGGAGCGCGGAGGGGCGTCGAGAGGCTTCGAAGGGGAGCCCTGCCGAAGGGCCGGCCTAAGTCGTATCCGGTCTCCCGGG
>PMZN01000077.1:4351-5062 GCA_003170375.1 Acidimicrobiaceae bacterium
GCGGCAGAGATCGGCAAGAGCCGGATATGGGTCATCTCGGCCCAAGTGACGCTGAGAACAGGAACTTCTGTCGCGCGCCGGGGCGTGAAGGAGAGTCCCTGCCTGTCCAGCATGAGTTCGCCTGCCACCTGCCGCCTCTTGCCTGCACCCGGTAGGTTCTCGACCCTCGCCGGTCCCGCGTAGATGACGTCAGCCGGAAGGCTCCTGAGCCTGCTCTCCTCGAGTCGGCGCCACCTCGCCTTTAGGAGCGGCACTTGTATCGCGGCTATCAGAGACACGACGCCGAGGAAGATTGTCGCTGCGATGATGACCTTTGAGGAGTGGTTCAGTCCGATGGCCATTATGAAGCCGAGCGCGGCCACGGCCAGGACTCGAGTGATGACAAATCTCCAAAGCCCCTTAGGGGGAACAATCTCACGAGTTGGGAGCCTGAGCTCGGATGGCTCTCTCGGCACAGAAGGCAGGCTAGCTGTGACCGTCGCCGTGAGCGCTCGTGAGACCGCTTTCTTCGTGCGCCCCAGGGCACAGGTTCGCCTACAACGGCAAACCAGGACTGTTGGTGCTCAAGAACCGGCACGCTTAGAGGTCGTGGGGCGCGATCCACTCACTGTTGTTACACCTGTTCAGCGCGGTCTGCGGATGGATGTCCTGTTGCTTCGCCCACTCACCAAGAAGGTTCACGAACGATGATTCTTCCGTAGGGGTATATCA